>SLKJ01000133.1 GCA_007134675.1 Bacteroidales bacterium | reverse complement strand
GCAACAACATTGACATACTTCATCACCTGCTGGATCTTCTGGCTGCTCCCCGTAATGAATTCCCTGGAAAAAGATTCTTTACCTGTTCTCCCTTTGCTTTGCCTTAAAGCCCTGGCAATGATCACCAGAACTTCTTCCTGTTGTATTGGCTTGGTGATATAATCAAAAGCTCCAGATTTGATAAGCTCAACAGCCATTTTGACTTCTGCATAGGCAGTCATTATAATTACAGGAACAGAGGGGTTCTTGAGCTTAATATGCTGAAGAATTTTCAACCCATCGGAATCCGGAAGCCGGAAATCAGACAAAACGAGATCAAAATCCTTTTTTTCAATAATATTCTTAGCAGCTGCACCGGAAAACGCTGCTTCAGCTTCATATCCGTTCTGTTCAAGATATTTTTTCAAAATACGGCAAATATAAGTGTCATCATCAATAATCAGAACAGAACTGCCTTTTGCCATAAATTTGGATTTTTCTCCCGGTTAATAATAATCTTATCTATGTAAAAATAGTAAAAATATATTATCAACCTGCAAAAGAAAGCCAGTTTGATACTTTCACAGAAAAGAGAAATCTTTTTTTGAACTTAATTACAGATTATTGAAGTCCAGTATTGACTCTGTAATACGAAATATTTAATTACTATTCCAATGTAAATTCTTTATTTCCTGAATGTTCACCATCAATATAGACTGTTATCTGATAGATTCCTGAGTCAAGTCTGGTATCATGATCAATAGTGAAATTCAAGGGTACGGACTGATTTTCATATTGAACAGTGGTATGCCTGGTAAAGGTACTGGAGACACCTGTTTCTTCTATGGTAAAAGTATCAGTCGAAGGATTTATAATATTTCCGTCCGGACTGGTCATCACAAGATAAACATCTTTTTCTCCCGGCTCAACAAATATATTTGCATTAATCTCAAAACTGACAGTTGTGCGGTCAACCCTTCTGGCAACATCCATGGCAACCGGCCTGCAGAGCCACCTGTCTTTGAAGTTGTGAGCACAAATATTATATGCGTGTAAATATGTTGCTTCATCAACCTTACCGGCAAGTGATTCGTACTCTTCTTCCTGGTTCCTCAATTGCTCCTTAAGAGTTTCCAACTCTGTCAGCAGCTTCTGCTTTTCTTCTTTAAGTTTCTTATATTCATTTTCAATCTCCTGAAGTTCAACGATCTGCTGCCGAAATTCATCCTTTTTAAAAACCTGCTTGCTGAGACGGGCTATTCTGGCTTCCCTGGTTTGTATTTCCAGTTCAAGCATTGCAACATCTTCCTCAAGTGTTTCAAGGCGTTCATTCAATGTCACAATTTCGGCTTTCAACCTTGCATTTGTTTCTTCAGCTGCGAGCATATTTTCTTCAATCAGGTCCTTGTGCTGTGCAATTTCCTCCTTTTCATTGCTGATTCTGATATTGCGTACTAATAAAAACACATTACCCAGGACTGAGAGAAAAAGAATAACAGCTAGTACAATACTGGTTGTTTGTTGTGATTTGAATTTTCGCTCAAGGCGTTTTTCTTTAAAAGTTTCCATGACATGTTAATTTAAATTACAATCTGTAAAATTTGGCTCTACAGAACTTATGTTATTTCATTTATCAGACATTATCCCAACCATCTCAACACAAATATTCCCGGAGTAAATTGTACAAAACATCATTATCGATTGGTTTAGCAATTAACAATGTAGCTCCGGTTTTCTTAAACAAATATATAAGTATTTCCAGACAATAAAAATCATCTTCGGCAATAAGACTCTTTTAATTTATCTGATAAATGGCATACCTCCCTTACAAGCTCCTTTTTGCTTATATTCTGATAATCCATATACAAAAAATTAAAATCAAAGGCTGAATGCATAAACTGATTCTGTGCCGTCAGGATAAATACCTTCAATAAAAACATTGCCTGAAAAATCTTCCAGAAGCCGTCGAATATGTGCCGGTTCACTGACCAGTTGTTTATTGACACCTACGATAATAAATCCTTCCCTCATTCCAACTGCCTGCAGCTCACCAGCTCCGATTTCGATTACCTGCACCCCGCCCGGTAAACCAAGCTCTTCCTTCAACTCTTCCGGCACCATTCTGAATGTAGCTCCCAACAAAGATTCTTCCTGCCTCATAACCAGTTCACGATGCTCTTCCATCCCAAGCAGCTGTGCGGTGATATCTATAGACCGGCCGTTTCTTCGGATAATCAGCTGAATCTCATCACCCGGATGATTAAGGTGGATTTGTTCCTGCAGTTCTCCGGTCGAATTTACTTCATTTCCATTGACTTCCAGGATCACATCACCTTTTCGTATTCCAGCCTTATCTGCTGCACTCCCATCGACAGTTCCTTCAACATACACTCCTGAAATCTCTTCGAGTTCTTTTTCCGCAGCCAGTTCAGATGTAACTTCCGATATCGTTACACCAAGTACTCCCCTTCTAACCTCTCCATATTCGATGATATCTTCCTTAACTCTCTTAACAATTGATGAAGGTATGGCAAAGGCAGTTCCAATATGGGTGCGTGTAGGAGATATGATCAGAGTAGGAATACCAAGCAGCTCTCCCCTGAGGTTAACCAGTGCACCACCGCTGTTTCCGACATTCACGGCAGCATCAGTCTGCAGAAAAGATTCAAGGGGCATTTCAGCTTCTTGTATAACCCCAAGTGTTCTCTCCTTGGCACTTATAATGCCTGCAGTAACCGTAGAGGTAAGGCCAAATGGATTTCCAACAGCAAGTACCCATTCTCCTATTCTCAGATCATCAGAACTTCCGAAATTTATATATGGCAAATCCGTTTCGTCAATTTTTAAAATTGCCAGATCAGTATTGGGATCCTTACCCTGCACTTCAGCGCTAAAAGAGCGCTGGTCATTTAAAGTAACCTCAATTTCATCCGCACCCCTGATAACATGTGCATTGGTAACTATATAACCGTCTTTGGTAATAATTACTCCGGAACCAAAGCCAACCTCAGGTTCAGGTTCTTCCTGCCTTTCCCTTGGTCCGAAAAAGAATTCAAAAGGATCACGTATCTGCCGTATTTCCCTTTCCCTTATAGTTTTAACATGAACCACGCCATGAACTGTACGTTCAGCAGCATATGTGAAATTCAGGTTACCCTGATCAGGTTTGTCGGGCAGATTGGCCTGCCAGTCATGATTAACATATTGCGATGTAACGTTTCCATGCGACAGTCTGTTGATAACGTTATAGGTAAGTCCTGCTGTTATTCCTATAACAAGTATAATAACTGTATTTGAGACTATTTTTTTTAGCTTCATCTGTTTATTTTTTTAATACTGATTATAATAAAATTGTTTATGCTGTATCGGATTTCGACGGGACATCAACCAGTTATTTCAGTTTAGTCCTGATACAGCGACCTGAAGTATTTTCGACTATCTGAAGTACTTTCGACCATCTGAGGTCCTCTCGACTATCTGAAGTCCTTTCAACTATTGAAGTGCCTTTTAACCATTCCATGAATTCCCCTTCCACCCAGTTCTGCTGCCTTTAGCCAGTCCAGGAATGCACCATCTTTATCAGCAATCATATATTTGGCAAAACCTCTGACATGAAACACTTTAGCGTTTCCGGGGTTAATTTCTATCTCTTTGTCGAAGTTCAGTATGGCTCCTTTGTAGTCACAGGAGTTATACCTTTCAATTCCCTTTTGATAAAATTCAAATGATGGTCTCATTTTTCAACATTTTGGTTATGATTTCTTCCTTTGTTTGTATTGTGGCTAAATTCATACCATAATAATTATTATGGCAGTTTCAGATCCGGGTTGATCTGATAATACCCTCCGGGGTGTCGCTTATCTAAAGGAATTCAAACAGTTGCTGATACAGATCCGGGCTAATTGTATACTTTCTTCAGGCTGGATACATTGAGGAAAAAAATCACACCATGCACGATTTTTCTACATCAAAAATAACATTCTTAATAAAAAAACATAATAAACACAAACGACGGGAATGCTGAGCCATGAAATGCTACAGGCTGTTAACCGCTTTTTTGAGCATATCACCGGCTTCAGAAGCTATTTTAAGAAGCGGTTCGCTGCCGATTCCTTTCATGGATGTATAGGGATCTATTATGGCAACTTCGGTTTCATCTTCCGATATTTCCTGTACTATAACACTGCAGGGAAGCATTGTACCGATCTTATCTTCAATATGGACAGCCTTGTAGGCAAATGCCGGATTACAGGCACCAAGAATTCGATATTTTCGAAAATCCTTGCCAAGTTTTTCCTTAAACTTGTCATGCATATTTATTTCAGTAAGTATTCCAAAACCAAATTTCTTCAGCTCGCCGGCAATTTTTTCTGCAGCCTCTTCAAATCCGCAGTTTAGCTTTTTTTCAAAATAAAACTTCATAGAATTATAAAATTTTAACCCATTTTTAAACAACCATTTTCATGGATTGACAAAATCAGCGGTCAACACATTTTTCGCTGAGACACAAATCGGGTTCAGAAGGTCTCCTTTACAATTTGATCTTTATCAACTCCAAGATCATTAAGGTATCCTTCGACTTTATTCATCATCACCGGAGGGCCGCAAAGATAAAAATACCCGTTGAAGTCCCCCACCTCCCTCTTAAGAAACTCATCATTCACAAATCCATGTTCATAGCCTTCAATTTTTTCCTCCGAAAGGATATTGACAAAACTTTCTCCAAGTATCTCCTCCAGCTCACCTTTCAGAATGATATCCTTTTCGGTTTTATTGGCGAAAATCAGCTTGTTGTTACCCGTCCGACTCTTCCTGTGGAGATCTCTCAGAATAGAAAGAAACGGAGTAATACCAGAGCCTCCGGCAATGAATACACCCTCGCCCTTATACTCAATCGTACCGTATACCTGTGATAAAATCAACCTCTCACCTGCCTGAACATCAAGAAGCTTGTCTGTAGCTCCGTCATGTTCAGGATATGTCTTGATAACGAATTCAAAAAAATCATCCTCCGGAAGTGATGCGAAAGTAAATGGCCTTGCCTCTTCCTCCCAGCCTTTTCTGTCTATAGCTATGTTTGTAGCCTGTCCGGGTTTGAAGGTAAAACCATCGGGCTTTTCAGTAACTATACTTAAAGTATCATGCGTCACTTTTTTGATTGACTTTATTCTTACGTATTGCTTTGACATTTTGAAATAGATTATTATTTTGTGATAGATTATTATTTTGTGATAGATTATTATTTTGTGATAGATTATTATTTTGTGATAAATTGTTACCTAGTAGGTTAATTAACATCAAAAGTACTACGATTGTTCGAACCGGCTTTAAAAAATATATACTCTTGCATTAAAATCCGGAAATGCCGGATATCTGACATGAACTGTCTGTAAAACCAGTCAGTCCCTAAGCACATTAAGCGTAGTTGCCTGTGCGGTAGGCATTATCAGCAGATCATGTATGCTTACATGGGGCGGGCGGGTGAGCATGAAAAGAACAGCCTCGGCAACATCCCTGCCGGTAAGAGGCTTCATGCCCCTGTATGGATGCTTAGCCATATCTTTGTCGCCCTTGAACCTGACCAGCGAAAACTCCGTCTCAACCATTCCGGGAGAGACTGTCGAAACCTTTATACCATGCTTCAGCATATCAATTCTCATCCCCTTTGACAAAGCTTCAACAGCATGCTTTGTGGCTGAATAGACATTACCCTTTTCATACATCTCACTTCCGGCAATACTTCCAACATTCACTATATGTCCTGATCCTCTCTCAATCATTCCCGGAGCAATTTTCCTGCTTATATACAGGACTCCCTTAAGGTTGGTGTCTATCATCTGCTCCCAGTCCTCGATATCTCCTTCATGAAAATGATCAAATCCTGCTGCCAGCCCTGCATTATTTATCAGAATATCAACCTCCTGCCACACTTCAGGCAAAGAATCGACAGCCTTGTCAACCAGTGCCCTGTCTCTTATATCAAAACAGAGTGTATGCACGGATGTCAGTTTTTCAAACCGGTTCTTCAACTGCTCCAGCCTGTCACTCCTTCTCCCTGTAAGAATAATCCTGAAACCGTTTTCAGCCAATAATCCGGCTATTGCCTCTCCTATCCCTGAAGTAGCGCCTGTTACAAGTACAATTTCCTTTTCCATTTTGAATTAGTTTACTAAAAATATTGATTTTATCCTTAAATTTTATGTTCTTTACGGTACTAAACTACAATTTTCGGAGGAATAAATCCCTGATTAATGTGAAATCTGGTAATTCTACTCTCTACCAGGCATGCATGAGAAAGTAAAATATAATTGATCTCCCTTTCGGGGAATATAACTAAACAGGCCCCATACCCGATAATAATTTTCACCAGCATGAGCATAATATGCATTTTATGAATCTTTTAAAATCCTATCTAGCTTAAATCATCTTCCTTATGAATTTTTTTAAAAACAAACTTGTAAGGGTTCTGCCTCTCTCGGTCCTGGCATTATCCTCTTCAACAGCAAATGAGGCACAAGCAAATTCAAGGCCCAATATCGTTATGATCGTCTCAGATGATCACGGACTTGATGACCTGGGATGTTACGGCAACATGGCTATCAAAACCCCTAACCTTGACGCACTTGCGGCAGAAGGCATAAGATTTACAAATGCATACTGCACATCTTCTTCATGTTCGCCAAGCAGATCGGTAATACTCACAGGACTACACAACCATGCCAACGGTCAGTACGGTCTTCAGCAGCGTATCCACCATTTCGAATCATTTGAGACCATAAGAAGTCTCCCGGTTATCATGGCAGAAAACGGATACACAACAGCCAGGGTGGGAAAGTATCATGTTGCTCCTGAATCGGTATACTTCTTTGAGGAGGTTATTCCCGGCGGTAATCTGCGTAACCCTCATGAAATGGCCCGAAACAGCCGGCCTTTTCTGAATGCAAACCGGGATAACCCTTTCTTCCTCTACTTCTGCACCCTCGATCCTCACAGGGGAGGTGGCGTGGTTGAGGATGATCCCCACAGGCCCGACAGGTTTGGCAACAGGGACCAGGGTTATGAAGGTATCACAGAAACCCTTTTTAGTCCGGAAGAAGTGAAAGTTCCCTGGTATCTGCCTGACACTCCCGCAACCCGCTCAGAGCTGGCACAGTATTACCAGTCAGTTGCCCGTCTGGATCAGGGTCTTGGAGAACTTTTTGATATATTGAAAGAGGAAGGACTGTGGGAAAATACGGTAATAATGTACCTTTCAGACAATGGTATTGCATTTCATGGTGCAAAGACCAACCTGTATGATCCTGCCATACGGCTCCCTTTTATAGTTAAAATGCCAGACAGCAAAAACAGCGGTGCGGTTACGGATGCCATGATTACCTGGGCCGATCTAACCCCTACAATTCTCGACATTGCAGGAGTACTTGAAACCGAACTTGAAACAAGAAAATCAATTGTCGAGGCAACAGAAGTAATATGGTCTTCACTGCCCATGTATGAGGACTTCCACGGCAGATCATTCCTCCCGGTACTCGAAGATCCGGAGACAGGTGGTTTTGATAAAATCTTTGCCTCTCACACATTCCATGAAGTTACTATGTACTATCCAATGAGAGTTGTTCAGAACAGGGAATTCAAGCTGATATGGAATATTGCAAGCGGACTGAGTTATCCTCATGCGAGTGACCTGTGGGAATCATCAACGTGGCAATACGTAATTAATTCGGATATTGATACTTATGGTCCGCGATCAGTTATCGATTACCTTGAAAGGCCGCCATTTGAGCTATACAAAATCTCAGAAGACCCTTATGAGACCACAAATCTTGCATACAACGATGATTATGCTGATGTTCTGAACCATCTGAAGGAGGAAATCAGAAAATTCCAGGAAAAGACCGGAGATCCGTGGATAAAAAAATGGACCCATGAATAGCAAGTCAGCAAAAGTCACATTTAAAAAATTATGCAGGATGAGATGTTTACTGCATGTGAGTATGACCAAAGGTCAATAAAGCACTGGCGTACCATGGATTGAAAAACAAGATAACCATCTCATGAATTAGTAACACATTGTTAAACAATTTAATAGCTTTACTTTATACGAATGGAAATAATCAAGAAGAACATGCTGATTCCTGCTATCCCACTGCTGACTGCAGGTGCCGGAATGATTGGATGCAGCTCACCGGATGCCGAAAAGCCCCTTAAGCCAAACTTCGTGATCATCATTACCGATGACCAGGGATGGGGTGACATCAGCCTCCACGGGAACACCAACCTGAATACACCGAATATTGATGCACTGGCACAGAACGGGGCACAGTTCACCAACTTCTATGTGCAGCCGGTATGTTCCCCTACCCGCGCCGACCTGCTTACCGGCCGGTACCATACCCGCATGGGCGTGCATGATACCTCTGAAGGCGGTGAACGTATGAACCTTGATGAGACCACATTTGCAGACATCTTCAAAGAGGCAGGTTATGCCACTGCTGCTTTCGGCAAATGGCACAACGGGATGCAATATCCATATCATCCCAACGGGCGGGGATTTGATGAGTTCTACGGATTCTGTTCGGGTCACTGGGGAGACTATTTCAGTCCCCCGCTCGAACATAACGGAAAAATAGTACAGGGTGAGGGATATGTCCCCGACGACATAACCGGCAGGGCAATAGAATTTATGGAGAGTAACCGTAACAAACCATTCCTTGTCTACATTGCCCAGATAACGCCTCACACCCCGATGCAGGTACCGGACCGTTGGTATGACAGGTTCGAAGGTTTCGAGCCCGAGATGACAACCGACGAACGGTATACCGAAGATATTCCATTTACAAGGGCGGCTCTTGCCATGTGTGAGAACATCGACTGGAATGTGGGCAGGGTGACAGACGCACTTAAAGAGCTCGGACTGGAGGAAAACACTGTTATCATCTTCCTGAATGACAACGGACCCAACTCCCGGCGTTGGAATGGCGGCATGAAGGGCATAAAAGGATCAACAGATGAGGGAGGCGTACGTTCACCTCTTTTTATACAATGGAAAACTGATATAAAACCGAAAACAGTAATAGAAGAGGTGGCGGGAGCGATAGACATCCTGCCTACCATAGCCGCTATGGCAGGATTAGAGTACAGCACAAACCATCCGCTTGATGGGAAAAACCTTTTACCCCTGATGAATGGTGATCCGGATTCATGGGAAGAGCGCTATATCTATGCTTACTGGAACGGCAATGTAAGTGTCAGGAGCCAGAGGTACCGGCTCGACAACCAGGGAAGGCTGTTCGATATTACAGAGGATCGCGGACAGATAAATGATATAAGCGATAAGGAGCCGGCTGTCAGGGAGGGAATGGCCAGAAGGGCTGCAAGATGGAAAAAGGAGACACTGGAGGGTGTGGGTACAGGCAAACGCCCTTTCACAGTCGGTCACCCCGATGCCGTCTATACCCAGCTTCCTGCAAGGGACGGGCAACCTCACGGAAACATAGTCAGGTCCAACAGGTGGCCGAACAGCAGCTTTTTCACCAACTGGACCTCGACTGACGATAAGATCACCTGGGATGTTGAAGTACTGGCTGATGGCTGGTTTGATGTGGAAATTCATTATACCTGTCCCCAGGCAGATGCCGGATCGACCTTTGAACTTTCTTTTGGCTCTTCAACCTTACGGGGACAAATAACGGAGGGACATGACCCACCACTGAGGGGAATGGAGAATGACAGGGTAAAACGTGTAGAATCGTATGTGAAAGATTTCAGGCCATTAAATGCAGGCAGGATATATCTCCAACAGGGTAAAGACCAGATGATACTTCAGGCCACAGAAATGCCCGGTTCTCAGGTAATGGATTTCAGGCTGATGATGCTTAAAAGAATCAAAGAGTGACTATCCGGTGAAACACATATCTGAAATTACTTACCTACTGAACATTACAGTGAAAAATCACCTTTTAATAATATAAATTCCTAATTATGCAAATCACAAGATCCCTTACAAAAGCAATCCCCCTGCTGGCTCTCGCACCAGGCTTAGCCTCGTGCTCACAGGCAGATACAGAAAAAGAAGAAAGACCCAACATTGTGATCATCTTTCTGGATGATGCAGGCTGGGCCGATTTCCAGCCGTTTGCAGAGACCCGCTATCCGACCCCCAATACCAGGCAACTGGCAGAGGAGGGAAAGGCTTTTCATAACTTCTATGTACCACAGGCCATCTGCTCGGCTTCAAGGGCAGCACTTCTTACCGGCTGCTATCCGGAAAGGGTCGGGCTGTTCGGGGCCCATATACCGAGGGACAGGGGACTTGATCCGGGCTATATGACCATAGGCGAGATGCTGCAGGAAGCTGGGTACCGCACTGCAAGTTTCGGTAAATGGCACATTGGCGATCAGCCTGATACCAGACCTCATGTTCGCGGATTTGATGAATCGGCAGGTATCATGTACTCTAACGACATGTGGGCCGCCCATCCTTCAAATCCTGATTTTTGGGGGCAATGGCCGCTTCAGTACTGGGAAAACGGTGAAATAACCATCGACTCTGTAACAGCCAATCATCAGACTTACTTCACAACCTGGCTAACCGAAAAATCAGTCGATTTCATTAACCGTAACAGCAACAACCCATTTTTCCTTTATCTGCCACATCCCCAGCCTCACGTTCCGCTGTTTGTAAGCGATAAATTCGCCGGTAAATCAGGCACCGGACTTCATGGTGATGTTATCATGGAACTGGACTGGTCGGTCGGCGAGATCATGAAAGCCCTGAAAAATAACGGCATTGATCAAAAAACAATGGTTATTTTTACCTCCGATAACGGTCCCTGGATCTCCTACGGCAACCATGCCGGCCGGACACCCTACAGGGCCGAAAAGGGAACAAGTTTTGACGGAGGTATCCGGTCACCTCTTATCATAAGTTATCCACAACGCATTGAGCCCGGAACAATTTCTCACGACGCTTTTTTTTCCATTGACCTGCTTCCGACAATTGCATATCTGACCGGTGCATCCCTTCCTGACTATGAAATTGACGGTAAAAATGTATGGAACCTGATAAAGGGTCTGGAAGGGGCTGAAAACCCTCACGATTACTACAGCTTTACCACAAACTCAAACTTTGACGGCGTTATCAGCGGCGACGGCAAATGGAAGCTTCATCTTCCGCATAATTACCGATATCTTGTCAGAGGCGGAATTGACGGACAGGCCGGAACATACATCCGGAAAAAGATTGATACGGCTCTTTTTGACATGGTTCTTGACCCCTACGAAAAAATCAATGTCGTTACCGAATATCCCGAAATAGCAAGAAAACTTATTGACTATGCAGAAGAACATAAAAAGAAGTTCTTTGAGTAATAAGAAAATCTACATATCTTCTACTGAAATTATTTCATTTATTATGGCATAAACTATCAATCCCGCGACTGATTTGATGTTTAGCTTGCGGGTGATGTTTTTTCTGTGGGTTATTACTGTATGGGGACTGATAAATAGCTGTTCTGAAATTTCTTTATTGCTCAAACCTTTTGCCAGCAGTTTTAAAACATCTTTCTCACGTTTTGAAAGGGTCTCATCAGGTACATGCTTTTTGGGTTCAACCTGTTTATTAATGAGGTATTTGAGCTTATTATTGATTTTAAGCCTTGTATCCCCAATCTGTATTACCTCATCAAAAAGACTGTAAAGTTCATCATCGAAAAGGGTATAAACTATGGCAGCAATTTTCATCCGGCCATTTCTTTTATCCCTCAGCCATTCGGTCAGACCCGGTTCTAACAGCATGGGATTTATCACCAGAATATCAGGTTCAAGCCTGATAACTGATGACTCTATATTTGCATTACATGCAAGTTCATGTATACCGGCAAACAAGTTAAAACTGCCGATAACCTTAATCAGGCCTTTCCTGACCAGCTCGGACTGCTCTACTATGAGTATTGTTTTTCCCATTTTACCATCAGATCAACTTAAGCTGTTCCTCAAGTTGCTTTACCACTGGAATCAGGACCTTATCCTCTATTCGGGCATGATTGATAAGATCATCTTCGAAATCTATAAGTTCATTAAGCAGCCTGATCCTTATATACCTGTCATTGGCCGGGGGGAAATATTTTACAAGGAGATTTTTCAGATCTGAAAGCTTCTCCTGAATGTTATCATGTCTTTCTTCAAAGACTCCTACTGAGTAATCAATTTGTCCGGCAGGCATATCAGCCCTTTTCTTATAGGCAGATATCATGGCAATATAAGGAAAGGCTGTTTCATCTTCATATGCAAGATGATCTTTTACCTCAACAATATACTGATCAAAGAATTTTTCGAGTTGTGCAGTAGCAGGGTGGTCAACATTTTTTTTGAATTTTGCAATCAGCAACTGAAGATATGGGATTCTTTCTTCAAGATAATAATTATGTGATTCGACAAGATATCCTATAAGCATGTCAGTATCCACACTCTTCAATTGCTTATCCGGAAAATAATCCGGATTCAGGAATGTATTGACCATAAGCAGAAAAAACTGTAAATCTATACCTTTCTGCCTGCAAATGCCGGCTACTGTTTTATCACCAATCCCAAGGTCAATACCAAAACGGGCGAAAAGAACAAGGGCCCGCTTATCCCTGTCAATTATCTGTGATAACCTCATCTGCCCGTTAATGATAAGCTCTGCCATATTAAATAATTTAGTTCGGACTACATTTTTAAAATTGTAAAATTACATAATCAAACCGGTATCTTATCAATAATAAACCTCGCTCTGATTTTCCATTTCACATATACATATATAATCAGATCAGCAAAAGATATATGATGAGAATTTTTTCACCTTATTATTGCCGGAAAAATTCAGTTTACAGCTCAATAATATTGACATCTTTCCTTTTAAAAAGATCTGCAGTGCCCGGATGGCAACTGAACATAACAGTCTGTCTTTCATTTGAAAACTCGTAAAGCAATTCTGCTATTCGTCGTGCTCTGGCAGGATCAGAATTCACCAGCACCTCATCTGTAACCAGGGGTAACGGCTCAGACTGTTTTTCATATTCTTCTATAAATCCCAGCCTGAGGCTGAGGAGAAGTTGTTCTTTAGTTCCCCTGCTTAGCTGGCCGGTTGTTCTGTAAACGCCGTTTCCATCATACACCTTCACATCCTTATCACCTGCGGAGACATGCAACCTGCCGTACCTGCCTTCGGTTACAGCAGAAAAATAGCGGCTGGCATTATTGATCACTGCCGGTTGCTTTTCCCTTTCGTAAACAGCCCTCACTTCGTCAAGTAACTCCAGAGCTAAACGACCGGTCAGCCAGTTTATCATGGCTTTTTTAAGACTATGCCTGTCTGTTTCAAGAGCTGTCATATCCACAGTCATATCAGCATCTTTTTCTATTTTGCTTACCTCATTCCTGAGTTCACCTATTCTCCTTTCAATCTCCCTGACTTGTTCCTCTGTATCTGCTGATCTGACTTTAAGATCAGCGATATCTGCAATAACTTCCTCTTTACCGGTTGTTCTGAAAAATTTAACTGCATCAGGAGCTCGTGCCACGCCGGCTATGCTCTCAATTGTCTGTAATGCGTTATCCCTGGCAGCAGTAAGTTCAGCGTACTTTTCGTTTTGTCGGTATTTCCCGGCAAACTCTGCGGTATCTGATGAACCTGTGATCTCAAGAAGACCGGATATTATGGTATCGGTCTCTAAAATCTGCCTTTTGATACGTTCTGCTTCAACGGTTTTTTTTCTGAGTTCATCTTCAAGAGCTGTTTTGCGGTTGAATCTTTCCATTGACATGTTAAATTCAGAGATAATACGACCTGCAATGATCTCCGTATTATCTGTGTCTCTCTTATCATCAAGCAAGGAATCCATTTCATTTGCAATTGATTCAAATTGACTCATAAATGGCTTTCTTTGCCTGGTCTGCTTTTCTGCAATCGACATTCTTCTTCTGATAAGCTCTGTAGTCCTGTCAATTTCAATCAGAACCCCATCTGCGGCGTCAACCGTTATCTCTTCCGGCACACAGGGTAGTATACCTGCCATATATCTCCTGAATGACTCCTTTACCTTATCTTCAGCGATTCTGATGTCATTTAGTTCGGTTTCAACAGCTGCAAATGGTGATTCTCTAACCAGATATTTTCTGCCGGCAAATAAAAGCATGGCCGCCGCAGCAAGGGTGCCGCTGGTTATGTATAGCGATGAAAAGAAAGCAGCAATTGACCCGATCAGAAGCAACCCCGAAAAAACAAAAGCAATATTTGGAATATTCAGACTGCTTTCACGATGCTTCAGTGCCTCTGCATAGGCTTCTGCTGCAATCTTTTTCCTGTTCAGTTCTGCAAGCTGTTGTCTGATTGAGTCAATGAAAGCCTTGTGTGAACCAGAGTATCTGAAACCTGCAATGTCCATTTCATTTATACCGGGACCGATATTTTCCAGTATTTCGCCTGTCTGTTTTTCGAGTCTGGTTATTTCTGCTTCATCGTCACTGTACTCCAGCAACATATTGCGGTAAACGTTAAGGTTGCTCATAAGGAACTCTACTTTCACTTTCTGCTCAATTAGTGGGCGGTTGAATGAAATTGAAGCTGCCTGATGAGCCAGTTCGGCAATACCCTTCTCTGCGCCATCACCTGTTTTGAGCTTATCAAGCCTGTCTTTCAGATCATTTTTTTTATTTTCCAGCAGATTTAACTCCTGCAGTCCGTTTTCCGGAAGATACTGCACTACGGGAAGAACATCAAGTTCAGCCTGGGCTTTTACAAGGGTAACAACGCTATCATGACATTTAAGATAATTCTCAAGTCTGGTCTTTGAAAGCGAAACGCTCCTTGACTCTTCTCGCAGCCTGGATCCTTCCCGCTCAATTCGTTCCAGCTCGGCGGTCAGCTCTTTCCTTTTTGGTAAATATGTTTGCTTTTTTGAAATTTCAGTCTTTCTTTCCGATATAGCCCTGAGAATTTTCGGTATTTGCTGATTCCTGCCGGTATCTTTGTAAATCTCTCCGATCAGGTTCCTGATATCTGAATCAATATCAGCAAGCGATAGTTTTCCCAACCCCATTCCAACACTGAATATCCTGTCTTCTACTCCCGACTCCGAGAGGGAATCAAGGCCTACAAGCTCATCAAGAGTAATTGCATAAACATTGTTATACAGAGAAGATGTTGCATTCCCCAGCAGTCTGGAAAGATCCTGTTCATTGATGAATTGCTCATTTCCCAGCCAGACAGACAGGTTATTCCTGCCATGTCTTTCAATTGTCAGGGACTGTCCAGAACTCATTGAAGCCATTATTCGCCCGCCATGTGTTCCTCCCCTGATGGGCGCCATTCTGTTTTCCCTGAGTCTGGGATACCCGAAAAGGGTATAGCGCATGAACTTTAGAAGGGTCGTTTTACCCGCTTCGTTATTTCCGAGAACAATATTTACACCCTTTTTCAGATTTTCAAGTGAAAAATCGCTGTAAATTCCAAAGCCATCTATTTCCAGTTTTTCTAAAAACATTGCTGTGAAAATATCATTTATAGTCAATCCACCCTTTTCAACCAAAAGGGATTCGTTAATTGTTTCTTTACAGGGACCCTAATCATCCTGACGGTCACCTGCCAGCCTGTCCAGCAACATCCACTTACTCCTTTCCAATATCTCGTAACTTTCACTTTCTGACAACTGACCTGTCTCCCTGATAATTCTGGCCCGGGGTAATTCATTTGTGAGTTTTTCAAGAATAACCTTAATAAGTTCCCGGTCTTCCTCATATCTTTCAATACTCCTGATCAAAGCAGCCGTAAAATCTCCGGCTTCTTTCAAACTGTCCGGATCAACAGGTGGACGGGTCATCAACTCAATTGAATCAATCCATGAAACCAAATCCCCTTCAGGGTATCGGCTGTTCAGCTCTTCTGCAAGTTGCCGGGCTTCTCCGGGAATATTGAATGATCTGTGTAACCCAGTCCTCCCGGTCAGCAATACCCTGAATATAAATCCTGTATTCCTGTCCGATGACATTAATGCATCAATTTCCTGATCTATCAGATCGGTAACTACCGTTACATCTTCATGTCCGGTAATGTCAAGTTCAATTTCTTCAAACCGTACATACTGAAGCGCGGTAAAACTCAGGACGGGTTTCCTGCCAGTCTCCATTTCAACAATGTAGCAACCTTTTTTTCCGGTTTCTCCAAAATCCCTGCCCTGAGGATTTCCGGGATATACAACAGGTGGATCTTCATTCAGTATCCTCCTTTTGTGAACATGTCCGAGCGCCCAGTAATCAAAAGATTTCTCAAGAATGTTTTTTACAGAAAAAGGAGCGTACCTTTCATCCTTCCCTGCTATATCTGCCATTCCGTGAAGCAGGGCAATTGAGAAAGGAGCAGCACTACCTGTTTTATGGTATTTAAGTGAAAGATCCTCCTTAACATAACTGTTCTGATAACTTATTCCATATATATCTGCAACAGCCTCCCCCTTCCTGTAATGGGTAATTTTCCGGACCTCTGATGAATCAAAACGGACAGTTCCGGAAGGCAGTGAAAGTCCTCTGTCCCATGATGTGAGATGATCGTGATTCCCGCATATAAAATATGAATTTATACCGTTCTCGGACAGTTTCCTGAGTTCAGCCACAAATTTCAATTGTGCAGCAAGACTCATATTTTCACTATCAAATACATCTCCTGCAATAAGTACAAAATCAACATTTTCGGAAATTGCCAAATCCGTAATTCTGGAAAAGCTTTTAAAAGTAGCATTTTTAAGTTTACCTGCAAGCCATGGATTCCATTCGCCAAGCCCTTTAAAAGGGGTGTCCAGATGAAGATCAGCGGTGTGTAGAAATTTTAAATGCATCTCAGGGAAATTGTATCAAAAATTTAAAAAGATTTGTTTAAAATCCATTTTAGTTATATCTTAAAACCTCTGTTTTATCATAAAAACTGTTTTTATTACCTCTTTCATGCCTGTTTTTATTACCTCTTTCATGCTTGTTTTTTATTACCTCTTTCATTTCAGAGACAGCTTAAACTAAAATAATTATTACAAATATAGTTAACCAACCTTACCAAACTTTAATATCAACAAAATGGACAGAAGAAAATTCATTGCAAGTGCAGGAACCGCAGCAGCAGGAACAATGTTAATCAGCCCGGTTTCAGCCATAACTGTATCCCACACGTCACCAAAGGCAAAGAAAAGACTCGGTCTGGTGGGAACAGGTGTCAGGGGTATAGGCATGTTTGGAACGGACCTGCTCAGGAACTACTCTGATTATGTTGAGCTTGTCGGCCTCTGTGATATAAATCCCGGCAGACTGGGTGTTGCCGGTCAAACTATTGGTGCAGGCATCCCCACCTTTACCAGTCTTGAAGAGATGATCAGTAAACAGGAACCACAAACCCTTATTGTAACTACCGAAGATTCTTCTCATCATGAAGTGATCATCAAGGGCATGGAGATGGGATGCGACATAATTACCGAGAAGCCCGTCACAATTGACGAGGTTAAGGCACAGGCGATAATTGATGCCGAAAGGAAATACGGTAAAAAGGTAATCGTTACATTCAATTACCGCTATCCACCTTACAGGGCAAAAATAAAAGAGCTGATCATGGAAGGACTGATAGGTGATGTAAGATCTGTGGATTTTCACTGGAATATCCATCACAGCCACCTCCAGCAATACATGATGCGCTGGCACGGCGAGAGCAACAGGGGCGGCACTCTATGGGTACACAAAGCCACCCATCATTTCGACATGGCCAACTGGCTGATTAATTCAGAGCCGGCCCAGGTACAGGCATTTGGCACACTTGAACGTTTTGGCAGCAAGGGTCCCTTCAGGGGCAAGAACTGCAGGAACTGTGCCCATACAGCCAAATGTCCCTATTACTGGAACATCAATGATAATGAGAGGCTGAAAAGGCTTTACGCCGATAACGAACATTACGACGGATACATAAGAGATAACTGTGTCTTCAGACACCAGATAGACATACATGAGAAGCATTCTGCTATTGTAAAATATGCCAACGGGTCCTACCTGAATTACTCACTTACTGCCGACACCGATTTTGATGGATACTGGATCGCATTTAACGGAACTAAAGGCAGGCTTGAGGCAAGGGTACTCGGATATCCGCGCAAGGATCATACGGATATTACCTTCACTCCTGTCAGTATTTTCAATAACAAACCGGCCAAAGTTATAAGGGTTCCATTTGCAGGTGGAGGCCACTGGGGAGGAGATCCACTTATGAACGACAAACTTTTTAAGGATCCAGGAATGCCTGATCCTTTGGGACAACAGGCAGGGGTTCGCGACGGGGTAATGTCAATTCTTGTAGGTGTTGCAGCAAGAAGAAGTATTGCTGAAAGAAGGCCGGTAAATATTGGTGAACTTACAGACCTTACCCCTATGCTCTTAAGACCGGCTTTCATCTGATCTGATCAGAAAAGCAAAAAAATGTTTCAACAGGTCCCACCGGGATGAAAACTGGCTGATATGGTATTATCCAACACAAAAAGATAATACCTTTTGATCCGATCTTTGCTCAGCATAGCAATTTTTTCTATCTGGTGCCGGGATTTAAATCAGTTCATCAATTGCCTCTGCAAGTTTTCTGTCCCGCTCGGTAATTGTATCACCTGCATCATGCGAATACAGGTGGAGATACACCTTATTGTAGACATTCCGCATATCAGGATGATGATCCATCTTCTCCGCAGTAATAGCCACCCTGGTCATAAAGGAAAAAGCTGAAATAAAATCTTTGAATTCAAAAATTCTCACCAGATGATTGTTATCTTCCTTCCACATAGTAATTAGCATTTTATATAATAACAAACTAACAGATAAAATGTTTAAGCAGGTCCTGCCACTTACGAAAATATATTTTGATAGGGTGGATGGCAATACTGCCATAGGCTAACTACCTTACGGGCAAATCAATATGTCTTTTCAATATTCCAGACAAAGGCCCTTACTCCCACCTCCTTATTGATTTCGTCAAGCTTCCTTACATAGTCCAGTAGTTTATCAACCATTTCATCAGGTATAACCGTCATTGCTGCTGAATTTAGTTCCGGCCATGTATGTGTTCCCATCCTCGGTTCACCGGTATCAGAACCCCTCCCTTTAACTTCGCTCCACCACGTAAATCCATTTATCTTCAGCCTGTCAAATATAAATTCTACCCTTTCGCTGCTGGCCTGGTTGAACATTATCATTACAGCCTTCATAAGTAAATATTTAAATTAAAACATTTTTTAATTGATATGCGGGAATTATTATTCGTAGTTTAGGAAAGTAAATTTGTTTCTTACGTTCTGCAGCTTATCCCTTTCACCCTTGCGGGAGAATATCCCGTAAACAACCGGAACAATTATCAGGGTCACTGCAGTCGAGAATAACAATCCTCCAATAAGCGAAATACCCATAGGGCTCCATATTTCTGAGCCTTCACCCCTGCTGAGAGCCAACGGCAGCATAGCCATCATGGTGGTTAAAGCTGTCATAAGAACAGGGCGTAACCGAAGCCTCCCGGAAATGGCGATAGCTTCATTCAATTGATGTCCCCTGTCACGCATCAGGTTTATATAGTCAATAAGAACAATTCCGTTTTTTACCACTATACCAATAAGCAGAACAGCACCAAGTCCCGCGATAACACTCAGAGTTGTATTGGTTACGAACAGTGCCAATATTACGCCTGTAAATGAGAACGGGATGGAAAACATTATCACAAAGGGCATCACAAAAGATTCAAACTGCGAGGCCATCACAAGAAATACCAGTATGAGGCTGACTATCAGAAGCAGACCCAGATCCATGAACGAATCCACCATATCCTCATAGGCTCCCCCAACATTTACCAGTACGCCGGGAGGAATTTCGGTTGAAGCAACGACAGAGTTGATCTGACCAGCAAGTTCTCCAAGTGCTATACCTGAAGGAACAGCCGAAACAGTCACAACCCTCTCCCTTCTCTTTCGTTCAATGCTTGGAGGGTTCCAGTATTCCTGCACTTCACCTATCTCGGTAAGTTTTATCCTGTTTCCTGCAGGATTTGTAACTGTTATAGCTTCCAGGTCGGAGATAGAGTTCCTGAAATCTTCGCTGTACCTGACAATGATCTCATATTCCTCACCTTCCTCCCTGAAAAGGGAGGCAGTCATGCCGGCAACCCTGTTACGAACCGCGGTTGACACCATGGTGGTATTGAGGCCGTTTTCAGCAAGCTTCTTCCTGTCCAGCACTATCTGAAGCTCAGGACGCTCATCTTTCCGGCTAACCTGTACATCCTCAGCACCAGGAATTGCTTCAATTTTCGAGCGGATGTCATTTGCGACACGGCTGGTAACATCAAAATCGTAACCGAAAATTTCTACATCAACGGTTGTACTGCCCATTCCACCTCCACCTGAAGTAACCGAAAAATCAACAATCTCAGGTATCTGCTCCATTTGACGGCGAAGGTCATCAGCTATTTCCCAAACCGACCTTTCCCTTTTATCAATCGGCGAAAGCCTTATTACCAGGTCGATCATATTGGAACCAGTTTGTCCGAAAAGTCCCGCCATACCTCCCTCATCTGAAGTTCCGGCTGAAACCGCATACAACTCAGCCTCAGGATACCTCTCTTCAATTATCCTTTCCAGATCCCTTGCCACCTTCATTGTCTCCTCCACTCTCAATCCGGTGGTAAGCTCCGCTTCAGCATTAATTCTGCTCTCATCAGTTTCCGGCATAAACTCGGTGCTTATGAAATTCAGCAGGAACAATGAACCTGCAAATACGGAAACTGCAAGTACCAGAACTTTTCGTTTGTTATGAAGTGCAACGCGCAGGCTCTTCTCATAGAACCCTTCAAAACTCCTGAGGAAAGGATCAACTACACGTGCATGACTGAACCTGCGTGAAGAAAGGCTCTTTTGACGCAATGAAAGGAGTTTGGAGGACATCATCGGTGTAAGTGTTATGGCGGCAACTGTTGATGTCACAACAGTAATGGTTACAATCCATCCAAGCTGGCGGAAAAGTACGCCTGTCATCCCTCCAACCAGTGTAAGAGGGAAAAATACCGCCACTATAACAAGGGTGGTTACGATAACCGATAGCCACACCTCGTTGGTGGCGTAGATGGCTGCTTCGCGGGGACTGGTTCCGCGTTCAACATGGCGTGAAATATTCTCGAGAACAACAATTGCATCATCCACTACCATACCCAGCGCAATTGAAAGGGAGGCCAGTGATATCACGTTAAGAGATCCGCCGGTAATATAGAGATAGATAAATGAAACTATAAGTGAAATCGGGATTGTAAGAACCACTATAAATGTAGCCCTCCATTTTCCGAGAAAGAACAACACTACCAGCACTACAAAAAACAGCGCCCAGAACATCGTTTGCGAAAGGTTGCTGATCGAATCACTTATAAATACCGAGGTATCAATTATCTCCGTTACCACTATGTCGGGTGGCAGATCTTTCTTAAGCTCTTCAATGGCGTCATTAACATCACGGGCAATCCTTACGGTATTGGCACCCGATTGCTTCATGACCATCATGCGAACACCCTGTTTTCCTGAAATGCGTGAATCGAGTGTCAGGTCCCTCAGGGTATCGCGTACTTGTGCTATGTCACCCAGAAAAACGGAGCTGCCCTGAAAATGACCCACCACAAGGTTTTCAAGTTCATAACTTTCCCTTACCTCCCCCTCTATGCGGAGCTGGTAATCCATCATCCCCATCCTGATATTGCCGGATGGCATATTCATGTTTTCAGCCCTGATTACATTGCCAAGTTGCTCAAGTGTAAGATTGTAGGCATCGAGCCTGACAGGGTCTGCCTCAACATAGATCCGGCGCTGAGGTGTTCCTATCATCATGACCGATCCAATCCCGTCTATCCGGTTCAAAGGATTTACAATCCTGTCCTCCAGTATTTTTGCAAGTCCCTGATAACTATCTTCAGCAGTTATTGCATAGAATACTATCGGTATCATGCTTATGTCGAACTTGAATATTGTGGGGCGGCTTGTCTCCTCAGGAAGATTATCGTAAATAAGATCGATAGCATCCCTGATATCATTGGAAGCCTCATTCAGATCAGACTCCCATTCAAACTCAAGGAATATGACCGATAAATTATCGCTCGAAACAGAGGTAATCTCCTTCAGGTTATCAACCCTGTTGAATGCATCTTCCATCGGACGGGTGACATTAATCTCAATTTCACTGGCATTTGCCCCCGGGTAACTTGTTATTACGGAAATAAAAGGGGGCTCTATTTCCGGATACAGATCTACAGGTATGTAAATGAGCGAATAGATACCCATAACAATCACCCCGACAAAGACCATGAAGGTGGTAATAGGCTTGTTTACTGCACTTTTATATATACTCATTTGAATTAGTAATTACTGATAATAAAAACTGTTACGAAAAAACCGGTTGTCAGCGCTGCACCGTTACAGCAACACCGTCAAGAAGCCTTGCCTGGCCTGCAATGATAAGGTTGTCGCCGGAGCTTATCTCATCTGATATAACTTCAACACGATCGTCAAATCTCTCTCCCTGTTTAACTACTACACGACGCGCCCTGCCATTGTCTTCAATAAATATGTACCTTTCGTTCGTACCCTGCAGCCTCAGGACGGCAATCGCGGGAATTACAAATGCCTCCACCTGCTTAAGTTCGACGGTGGCGCGGGCAGACATGCCGGGTCTGAGCTGTTCCGACGGATTTGGAATGACCAGCTCAACGGTAAACGAACGGGTGGCCGGATCAATAGTCGGGTAAATAATAGTGACCCTTCCCTCAAAGATCTGTTCCGGCCATAAATCAGTTGCTATAGCTACTGTCATACCCTCGGTTATGTGTCGATAAAAGCTTTCTGAAACATTGACTCTGGCCTTAATCCTGGAGGTCTGCAAAAGGGTCAGTATAGCGGCTTTGCCTTCAGGAGTGTTTGGAGTTCCCGAAAACATCTCTCCGTTTTCAAAATATTTAGCCGATACTTTCCCGCTGAAAGGGGCTTTCAAACGGGTATTCTCACTTAGAAACTGAACATTCGATTTTGTCACTTCATACTGTGTTCTGAGCTGATCATACTGCTGCTCGGTAACACTTCCCACCCTCCTGAGGGTGTCCATCCGCCTGTAATCCTTCTCAAGATTTTCAAGCTGGAACCTGGCCTGCAATAGCTGGGTGCGGTCCATCTCAACCAGCAGCTCTCCCTCACTGAACCTGTCCCCCGCCTCCACATGAATCCTGTCAACCCTGCCGGGCTGGGCCGGGGCAAGATGAACTTCCCTGAATGCACGAAGGTTTGCCGTATAGGTAACAGATCTGGATATTTCACTGTAGTCCAGCTCAATGACCCGGACAGCTTCAACCCGGCTATCAGTCTCCGATACCTCACCGGATGTATCGCCTGTTGAAGTTGAACAGCCGTATAGTGTAAGGATCAATGCAAGAGTTATGACTAAGCCTCTTAATATTCTTTTTCGTTCCATTTTAGTAAGTTTGATTATTTGTCGTTATTAAAATCCAGCAAGGCCGCAATAAATAAAGCGGTACTGTTATTATCAATTTGTCATATCTCATTCAGAAGCTTTTCCATAGCAACATGAGCTTCGAGCAGTTGCATAAGAGCAGAGACATAGCTATTCTCTGCCTGCAGGTAATTGTTGTTTGCAGTGGTCAGGTCCAGGCTGGATGCCATACCCTGACGGTATTTGTTAGTTATGTTCTGGTAAACCCTGCGGGAAACCTCCACATTGGCCTTCTGGCTGTCATACTGCTCAATCGCATTGTTGAGATTGTACCGGAGCTGTTTTTCCTGAATAGACAGCTGTTCAGACAACAAAGCCTTCTGGTTTTTGGCAATGTCAAGGTTTATCCGGGCCTGACGGATGCGTGACTGCCTCACACCGCTCGAAAATATCGGTACGCTTACGTTAAACCCGATAACATGGTTTGGTGTGATATCAAACTCGGGTTTAAGAAGCTTCTCGGTAAAGTTGTAAAAGCCTGTGATAGTTGGCAGATATTCGGCTCTCGCCATATCTACCTGTTGTTCGGCAATATTTGTTTGCAGGTCAACAAGCTGATACTCTAAATTTTCGCTTATATTAAATGTGGCAAGAAGGCTCCCTTCGAAATCTGACCTGCCGATAATCTCATCAATATCATCGGTCAGAGTAACGGGCACATCTGCAAACAGGCCCATTTGAAGGCGAAGCATGTTATAGGATAACTCAACCTGCCGGTCTGCAGCCCTGAGTGCGTTCTCGAGCATATTGACCTGTACCGACAACTGATCATAGTCAACCTCCTCGGCTACACCCGCCTGGACCATTGCCCTTGTCTGCTCCTTTATGGCTTTGACGTTATCAAGGTTGGCTTCCACCAACCGGAATGATTGCCCGGATATAAGCGCAAGATAATAGGCCTGTGTTACCTGCGCCCTGATCTCCAGGCCCGTCCTCTCCCTCGTAGTTTCGGTAACCTCCTTGAATAACCTGGCTGACCTGACACCCACTATGTAGCTTCCGCTGAATATCATCTGTCCGACGGAGAGCTGCAGGTTACTGGTGGGGTTGAACTCTATTTCAAATCCGGGCATAGCCCCCAGGGTTGCCGTCGAGCCGAAAAAGTTATTGTAATCAACCATAGCATCGACCTGGGGAAGGCCCTGCGCTATTGTTTCACGTAACCTCTCACCAGCCTCGCTTACTGCAAGTCCGGCATTCACAAGATCCCGGTTATGCTCAACCGCATATTTTCTGGCATCCTCAATACTCAGTTTCAATGTTTCATCTGCGTGAGCTGTCATGCTGGTTGCAATGGTCAGTGTCACAAGAAACAGTATTCTTTTTCTAAACCACATACGCATATTCCAAAAATATTAGGGTTTCTATAATAATTTTCATCTTTCTGTATAAAGCCGTTATTTTTTGTTTTTCCTGACTGTTACGAACTGGTCAGACTCTTTATCCATGTAATTTTCTATCAGATCCAGTCCTTTTTTCGTTGCTATTCCCCTGAAAAAATTGATCACAATATTTTCAAAAACTACCGCTTTTGAGAACCGGACAGATGGAAATATAGCCTCGTCAGACATTATTCTCAGCTGTTCGCTCAGAAGCATTCCCACAATTTCGACATCAATATTGTCCCTGAAAACTCCCTCATCTACTCCCTGCTTTATAACACTCTGTATATGTGTTCTATGCATTTCATCACTAAGCCGATAGGTCTCCTTCCATATTTGGTAGTGGTACTTTTTAAGGTCTGAGTTAAAAAGCGGATTTATAATATTAATTGCTTTCACTCCAATTTTTATGAAAGAAAATATCAGGTCAATTATATTCTTTGCTTCTGACCCGGCTACCTCTTTCTCCTGCCTGAACTTCGTATCCATATGGTCAATACAGTTTTTCAGCAGATTATTTTTATCGGTAAATATTTCATAGATTGTCCGCTTTGAAACTCCGGTTTCGTTTGCTATATCATCCATGGTAATTGCCTTTATGCCTGATCTGATAAACATTTCAGATGCCTGAAGAACAATCCTTTCCTTTATTGTCATAATCAAATTGATTAAGGCACAAAAGTAACATGGAAACTTTATAAACCAAAAGGGTTTTTAGAATTTTAACAAAAAAAAAGTTTTCTGTTAGCGGTAATTAATAAACCACAGATTACCCTGACATTTGTAAAAACCGGTGCCGGTAGATGGGTCATTAAATGCGGATCTGAATCAGGAGCAGTAATCCTGACAGGATAAAGAAGTTATTACCAAAGTATATCAGGAGATAGAATTGATGATGCCGGCCATCTTTGAGCTTACATCCTCCCCAAAAATATTTTCCTTTCCGGATGGTAACTCAAAAGAACGTATCCTGTCGCAAATATTATTTACAGATGGGTCAACCAGAAGGTTCCATCCCGATTCCACCGTTTCCACCCACTCTGTTTCGGTACGTAAAGTTATACATGGACGTCCAAGAATAAACGCCTCCTTCTGTATACCGCCCGAGTCGGTAATGATTCTCTTGCTGTAGTGTTCGGCGGCAATGAAGTCAATATAGCCAAGTGGTTCTGTGAGAGAGATATTCTTCCATGCAAGTTCAGTATTCTCAATGTTCTTCTTTGTTCGGGGATGAACAGGAAATATTATCGGCTCGCCAAGAATGTCAAGCTGATCAAGTATATTGACAAGGATTTCGGGATTATCAACATTGTAGTTCCGATGGAGTGTTAAAAGGTTATATCCCGTTTTTTCTATTTCAAGATCGGAGAGTATGGTTGATTTTTCCAGTGCAACAGGGAGGTGTTTTCCTATTGTATCAACCATAATATCTCCTGTTATATATGTCTTTTCCTTAAGTCCCTCTCCTTCAAGCAGACGGGCAGCGTTGTCTGTAGGTGCAAACAGATACTCCGATACATGATCGGTTATAACCCGGTTCACCTCCTCGGGCATAGCCCTGTTGTAACTTCTCAATCCTGCTTCCACATGCACCAGGGGAATATTTAATTTAGATGCGGCCAGAGCACCTGCAAGGGTTGTATTTGTATCACCAAAAACAATAACAAGGGCAGGATTTTCCTTTACCATTACATCTTCAAGTGCCTTCATCATATCTCCGGTCTGACTTGCATGCGATCCCGATCCGATACCAAGGTGAAAATCCGGATTTCTTATACCGAGATCTGAAAAGATCTGATGCGACATGGAAAAATCATAATGCTGCCCGGTATGGACAATGATCTCATTGTGGTCAGAATCAAGTTTCTCTGACAAAGGTGCAAGTTTAATGAACTGGGGCCTGGCCCCTACTATTGAAATTATCTTCATAAATAATACATTTCTAAAAGAATAAGTTTACATTCATATTCAATAAGCGGTTTCAACGGTTATCCTGCATTAATCTTATAAAAGCGTCATTAAAGCCCTTTTCCCGGATACTTTCAATATTTGAGGCGGCATCCTCATAAGTTGAAAAATAGCCCCATGAGTACCTGTATAAACCATCCTCTCCCCTGAAACATGCAATTTCTGATAAATCTCCAAAACTATCAAGCCTGATGAAGTTTCTCATGGCAGCCAGTTGTATGGTATAATTCGGAGAAAAAAGATTCTCACGGATAAAAGCGTCAATATAGCCTCTTTCCAGATAATCCGGCAACATCTCTTCTGCCTTATCCCGTGTTTCAACAAAAACAGAAACAAATCTGGTGAACAGGTCCCGTCCATACAACACATATTCTCCGTTACCGGCATGAGCTTCCATCACATCTGAACCAAAATCCTTTTCAAGTGCCATAAACTGAACATTATATGTCCTTTCATTTATCCGTGGTCCTTCATCATACTCAAGGGGAACGCGAACAGGCAAAACAGGATCAGTATCTGTTGCCGGGATATACACATCTTCTTCATATTCTGCAATTTCAGCAATAAAAGGTTGTTCAGTTGAAACATAAGTGTCAGGCAATTCGATAGTATCGGGCACAAAAAGAGTATCCGGTAAATCTGTATCAACCATTACCGGAGTGTCCGGATCATGATCCGCCACCAGAGGATCGGTATCGTATAATTTTACAAGGTAAATATCCTTTTGGCCAAACCCCTGCTCATCCCATAATGAGATATATCCGGTATTACCATCACCAATTGGGAAATAAAACAGATTATCATCAGCATTATTTATCGGGTAGCCAAGATTATGAACTTCTGAGGGATTGGATAGGTCTGCATAGAAGACATCATAACCTCCCATGCTGTTATGACCCTCAGAACTAAAGTATAAATAGTTGCCATCAGTGGTTATAAAAGGGGTTTCTTCATTGAATGGTGTATTTATACCTGGTCCGAGATTCTCAACATCACGCCATCTGCCTCTGCTGTCGAGTGTGGCCCTGTAAATATCCAGTCCCCCGAAACCACCAGGACGGTTACTTGTAAAATAAAGAGTCTGGCCGTTGGCTGATACCGATGCATGTGTTTCGTTGTGGCGGCTGTTTACTGGGCTGCCGAACCTTCTGGCCCTGCTCCACTCCCCGTCTTCGAATATGCTGTGATAGATATCCGAAGCATCAGGAAGGTAATAGATCAGGTAAAGCTCATTGCCATCATATGAAAGGCTTGAGGTAAGAAGATAGTCCCTTCGCAGTTGCCTGCTTATGTTTCGTGATCTGCCCCAGCTGTCCCCCGCCTTTCTGACAACAAATACATCAAACCCCCTGCGGGTTATATTGGTATATGCCATTGTGCGGCCGTCACCCGATAAAACTGCATTCACATTTGATGCATTGCTGTTTATCTCCCTTCCCAGGTTGCTTTTTTCTAAAACTATCGGACTTGCCATCAGAGACCGGGCATTTTCAATGCTTTTCAGGTACTGTTTTGCAATTTTCCGTCTGTAATAATCTTCCGGAATAATTTCCAAATAGCTTTTATATGCATTCCTGGCCTTGTTAAACCAGTCATTTCGCTGGTATGCAATACCAAGCAAAAGATAACAATCTGCCGGCGCCTCTTTATCTCTTAGTGAACCCGGGTCAGAATCAAACGAAACATTTTCCGACGCCTTTTCAAGGTACCGGATAGCTTCTTCGGTCCGTCCAAAAGAATAGAGGTAACAATAACCTATCCTGAATTTGAGGTTATAGCTTCCCGGAATTTCCCTGAGCATCCGTAAATAAATAGTTGCTGCTTCCTCATATTGCATATTCGACATCAGTTGTTCAGCCTGCTGATGCAGCATAACCAGCCGGCTCCAGTTTTGTCCTGAAGAATTGTCAGGAAGGCAGAGTATAATCAATGCAGTAAACAGTAACCTTTTCATAATTCGGGCAATTAAAACCCTGTTATTGCCTGCACAGCTCTCGCCAATTGTAATAAGGATCTGTATGGCGGACTGATTATCAGGGTAGAAAATCCTGAATTTTCAGCTATATTACAAAAGATATCAGTAATTATCGGACTCAAATTTCAGTTTTTTAAAAAATAATGACAGACAAACTGATAAAAGGGAACATTTCAGCCATACTTTTTCCTGAATAATCCCATATGCTCCGAGGTTTCCCGAACAATCCTCTGCACCTCCAGTCCGTGATCCAGATCAGGTACAAAAGCCAGCTTATCTTTCCCCGTAAGGAAAACATAAAGGGCATGGATCAGTGATCTAAGCCATCCGGCAGGTACATGACCCGAAGGGAACCCGGTTACCGGCGAGAAGTTACTGCCTGTATAACGAACTGCCCAGTCACCATTCTTTACAAAAAAATATTCAAACCTGTCCGGATACATGGTGTTATACCTCAATGCACCCTTTTCCGCGTATATTTCAAAAGCCAGCATATCACCTGTTCCGGCACTGACACGGCTCCCGGATACATTACCAACAGCGCGGCTTTTAGGGTCAAAAACGGAGATCTCCGAATAGAGATCAGATCCGGCCGGCACATCTTCAAATGAACCGGATTGTAAAGCGTTCAATACCTGCAGATCATCTCCAAGAAATGCCACCATAAGGCTTATCGCATGGGAACCCAGGTCCGCCATGGCGCCCCCGTCAGGAGCAGGTGTAAGTCTTGTTCTCCTTTTAGCCCGGTATGATGCCTGCAGATAATCGCTGTGCTTAAGGGTAAAGCTGAAATGAATCGGACGTCCGAAATCCTTTCCCTTCCACCATATAAGAGCTTCTCTTACGGCAGCACCCATCAGGAACTGAAAACCTGCCTGCACTGATTTATCCTGTGGAATATTCGTTAACAGGTTTTTTATTTTATTCTCCTCATCATAATTTGAACAAACAGGCTTTTCCAGGTATATCCTTCTGACCCCGGGCATGGCAACTACCGCCTCAAGATGCTGGTAATGGACACTGTTGGGCCCGAGTATGAATACGCTGTCAATTTCATGGTCGGAGATGAACTCCTCCAGAGTAACAGCCTTTCTGAACCCGAATTCCGACGCAAATGCCAACCGGCTCTCTTCCCTGAAAGAAGTAACCGCAATGAGCTCCACTCCGGGAGGATCATTATAGTAATACTTCAGCGAGTTCAATGCAAATGCATGTGAGCGTGCTATCCCTCCCGCACCAATGAACCCGATTCTTTTTTTATTCATATTGTATCTGTGCTGATTACTGATATCCGGTCAGAGGGGACTGGTAAGATCAAACTCTGCGGCAAACACAACCTCCCCGTGATAAAGCAACTGGTATTCAAGAGTGCTTAAATCTTCTGCCAGAATAACCCTCCATTCCCTGTTAAAAATATCCTCAAGGAGTTCAACCGTGTAATCATCTGCCGGAAACTTTTGCATAAACTCCGTACCGGCTCCGTCAGCATAGCCACCATACATGGTAAGATCTTCGGGAGTCCCGTCATCATGCCGGTGATCATGTCTGAAGCGTAAGCCCTGATCCTTAGCCAGAAACATCCAGGTACGGGAATGATCATCATCAAGATGAAACGGGATGTATACCCTGTCATCTTCGCAAACAGTAACATGCATTTTAAAATCCTTATCAGCCCAGCTTTCTCTACCGGGAGCAATGAATGTTTCTTTCCCCCGGAAAGATTTCCCGCATAAACCTGCCAGGTTATCAAGGAAGGCTCTTTCATTTTCTGAAAGACCCGACTCCAGTGTCTCGACCCTTATGATCAGGTCATCCCGTTCCTCTTTGCTGTCCTGACCGCGTTGTCCGCATGATAAAACCGAAGCTGAAAAAATTAAAAAAAGAAATATTATCTTCATCATATTTTAAGTTAATCGCATATAGGTTTAATAATACAGTTATAAAGAATACTATCAGCCTGCAAGATAAGAAAAAACACGGACAAAAACAGACAATATGCCTAACCGGCCGGGCAGTGTGTAATTTTTAATGAAAAAAATTTCATCTACATTTGCCTGCAAAAACTGTCCTGATCCTTTAAAAAATGTTTAAACCAGATTCGGCAACCACTTTTACATGCATATTGCTAACAGTGATAATAATAAATGTGTCCTGTGATAAAACTGTATTTTTCAGCGGAGATCAGGATAACATACTATACGTTGAGACAAAAAAATTTGATAGTCTATTCATTAACGACATCTTTAATATAGAACTGAGAACTGACTCTGTCTATTCAATCAGATTGGAAGGAGGAGAAAAGCTAATAAAAAATATCTCTTTCATAACTGATAACAACAGTCTGCAGCTGAAGGATAAAAACAATTTCAAATGGTTACCCGATTACCCCGGGGTCAGGATTACAATTTCCTTTCCCGCACTCAGCAAAATGGTGCTCCGGTCACCTTCCACAATCAGATCGTATGACACATTGCATCTCGATAATACTTCCCTCTATTCACTGGGACACACAGCTATTATTGATATCACAATAAATGCAAACAGCCTCAGGTTCACAACGGACGGGAATAATTTCGGTCACTACACTTTTCGAGGTTACAGCAGGCATGCCGATCTCTGGCAAAGGGGCAGCAGTAAGCTTTTTGCAGAGGATATGGCAACTGAGTTTCTGAAAATAACAAACAACAGTATAGCTGACAGCTATGTGTATGTCAGAAGACAACTTACTGCCGTGATCAATCATTATGGCAATGTTTACTATCGCGGTGACCCCGAAGAGATCATTATCGAGGATATGAGCTCAAGGGGAAATTTGTACAGACTTGCAGAATGATACCTCGCATATCACCGGGGCACTAAACGGAAGAACAGACCGGGTGCCTCTGTAAGGACATAAATATATCCGTCAGGCCCCTGCCTTATATCCCTGAACCTTGCAAAACCCTCAAGCAGATATTCGGTGTTAACAACCTCATTTCCTTCAATAACCACCCTGTGTATATGCTGTCCTGCCAGGGCACCGACAAGCATATTTCCATACCATTCAGGATACCGGTCACTGTCCACAAAAGCCATCCCGCATGGAGCAATAGACGGAGTCCAGTGCAGAACAGGATCCTCCATTCCTACCCTTGCAGTATCTTCAGTTATGATGGTTCCGTCATAATTTATCCCATGAGTAACTTCAGGCCAACCATAATTGAGTCCTTTTCGGATAATATTAATTTCATCTCCACCCCTCGGTCCGTGTTCATGTGCCCATAAAATTCTGCTGTCCGGATGAATACCCATACCCTGAATATTACGGTGGCCATAGGACCAGATTTCGGGTTTCGCACCCTCAACATCGGTAAAGGGGTTGTCAGAAGGGACACTTCCATCGTCGTAAAGCCGGATGACCTTACCATTATGGTTTTCAAGAGTCTGTGCATTTTGCATTACACCCCTGTCCCCAATGGTTGTAAATAAATAGCCCTCATCATCAAACACTATCCGGCTTCCGAAATGCTGGCCCCTTCCAGTAGCAGGTTCACCCTGAAAAATCAGCTCGATATCCGTAAAGCTGTTTCCCAAAAGTCTCCCCCGTGAAACTGAAGTATTCCCTCCATCTCCGCGAGGAGCTGCATAGGCCAGGTATATCCAGCCGTTTTCATCATAATCAGGATGCAGCACAACATCAAGTAAGCCTCCCTGGCCAAAATTCCAAATCGCGGGAATGCCCTGAACAGGTGCATCCAACAATTCCCCCTGAGCAAATAGACGCAATCTTCCCGGCCTTTCAGTAATAAGAATACGACCATCCGGCAAAAATGCCATACCCCAGGGATTTTCAAGTCCGGTAGCAAGAGTATCAATAGTCAGCAGCATTTTTTCAGATCCGGTGTGTTCTTCGGGGACTTCTTCACTTTTGCAGGAATTAAACCCAAAAGTTAACAGAATGGATAAAGCAGCAATTTTATGCATGAAAAATAGTTATTAAGATTTATAAATTTATATTCTTTCAACAGGCCTGCCTGAAAAGCCTGAAATTTTAATACAATACAGGTCTTCCTTCTCCAACAATTTGTATAATTTTACATAGCACCAACAAACACTGGAGGCAGTTGTTCAAAATATCAACCTCAGCCTTTTAATTTCAAATATACATGAAATTTTTTCAGCTTAAATTACACATAGACAAGATGAAAAAATATTATGCGAAAGCGAAGCGGTTACGACTGTAAGCATAAATTTTGGATATTTTATTAAGGCAAAATTTATGCTTTTTTACAGGAGAAATGAGCATGAATTTTTTTAATATAGAATGTAGACAAAGAAATTCAAAATCATGCCAAATTGATGCCTCAACATAAAATCCGGAAATATCTGATCAAATCCTTTCGTCTTCTGGCATGGATTGTGGCCTCATTCCTGCTAATATTTTTTTTAATATTATTGAGTCTGCAGTTTCCAAGTGTTCAGACTTTTCTGACAGGTAAAATAACTTCATGGCTGGGTTCACAAACAGACAGTGAAATCAGCATTGACAGGGTAGCTATTCGTTTTCCGAAATCAGTCGGGCTAAAGGGGATTTTTATTGAAGACGCCGCCGGTGATACACTTCTTTATGCCGGCAGTCTTTATGCAAATATAAGAATGTCATCCCTGCTGCGAAACAGGGTTCATGTCGGCTCACTTGATATAACAGATTTGAAGGCTGCCATCAAAAGGGAAAAGCCTGATACGGTCTTTAACTATCAATTCATCCTGGATGCTCTTTCTGCCAGTTCAGAAAACAAAGATCCGGCAGAAGAAAATGCTGATCCATTTGAGCTCCACCTCAACTACCTGGAATTGAAAAACATAAATTTTATATTTGAGGATCATCATTCAGGATTAAAGCTTAAAACTCAACTGGACTATTTTAAAACCAGCCTCCGTCGCTCTGATCTTCTAAACGGAAAATACCACGCAGGTACCACAGAAGTCCGCGGTAGCCATACGGAAATCAATTCCTTCGAACCCTCAATTGCACCTGAACCGCCTGATCCGGAAACTCAGGATTATGATTTATCAGTTAATTCACTATCTGTCAAAGATATTGCTTTTGTTTATAAAGATTATAAAGGATTGGATCTCAGCATCGATGCCGGCATGCTGAACCTGGTTCCCGAGACAATCAACCTTCCCGGGTATTTTATTGATATGGCTTCAATAGGGACTGAAAATATTGCAATTTCCGTAATTATCCCTTCCGGGGAAAAAAACGAAGCACCAATTCAAAGCAATGAAACATTAGCTGAAAATGCAGAAAAAAAGAACAGTTTTGCTTTTTCTGAGATAATGGAGTGGACTGTCAGACTGGGAAGGATAGATATGAAAAATTCTTTTTTCAATCTCCGTGAAGAAGACAGGGAACTTGCAACCGACACATTCGATCCCGGCAACTTCTCTCTCGGGGGAATAAACTTTCTGGCAGAGGAGATAATTGCAGCTCCTGACAGGATAGAAATGAACATAGATAATATGAACATGATTATTTCAGAGAGCTTCAGCCTTGATAAGCTCTCTCTGGACATAAGCCTGAACAGCAAATCAGGAAAAGTCAGTCTGGATATGCTTACAGACGAAAGCAGGCTGGGAGCATATCTTGAAGCAGAGGCAGATCTGCTGAATTTCCTGCAGGAAGATCTCTATGACAAAAGGTTTGAACTGCACCTGACAGATAACAACATAAAGAAAGATTTGGCATTCTTCATGCCATTCATGCAAAATTACTATTTCAACTGGATTGATAATCAAGGAATTGAACTTGGAGGGAGAATTCAGGGAACACTGGAAAACATGATAGCAGACAGCCTCTGGCTTGCCGGCCCCGGTTTCTTTAAAGCTTTCTTTAACGGTGCCATTGCTGGTTTTCCGGAAATTGACAGTTTATATCTGGATTTTGAGGATTTCAGCCTGTATGCCCTGACCGATCCCTTTTTTACCAATTTACCCGACACACTGCATCCGGAAGGAATTATCCTGCCGGAATATATTGATGCCTCAGGGCAATTCAGAGGTACATTAAATGAATTTGAAAGCGCTGTGGCAATAGGCAGCAATTTCGGAGATGCAGCTATCATATTATCAATGTTTGATCATCAGGAGGGAGATACAGGTTTTGAAGGTAAACTGTATACCGGATCATTTGATATAGGAACCCTGCTGCAAATGGAAATTATTACCAGTGCCCCATCAATTGATCTGGGCTTTTGGGGAAGAGGACTGGATCCGGTATCAATGGAGCTGAAAACAGAGCTTGTGGTCGGGCATCTTTCAGTAAAAGAGCATTTATACAATGATATCAGCCTGGATTTCCGGCTGAGTGATTCTGTGGCAACATTGTCAACCAGTTACAGTGACGACTATCTGGTGATTGATCTTGATGCAGCAATTGGGATCTTCACAGCCAGGACTTTCGGAAAAGGAACAGCAGATCTTGTTTTTGCGGACCTGAGGCAGCTTGGGTTCTCGGATGAGGAGTTCATGATTGGTTCATCTATTGAGGCAGATATTGCTTTTGACCCGGAAGATTTTTTCACCGGAAGTATAGCTTTTTCAGACATTAATTTTGCAACAGGCCAGTTATCATACAGTATTCCTGAAATGACTGTCAAATCAGAGTACCAGGTCGGCACCTATTCGCTGGATGTTGACTCCGATTTCCTTTCTGCCAGGTACAGTGGCAATTTTACACCCTTTGATATTCCCGCTGCACTGGCGGAGCATTTCAGGGACTATTTTACTGTTCATGATCTTTCTCCGGCAACCGACACCGGTTCCGAAACTGATTCAGATAACGGTTCTGCAGGCAGCCGGGCAGAAATTGCGGATCACGGCCCCAATAAAAGCCAAAAGGTGATCGCGGATAATGACCCTGATGAAACCCAGGAGGAGGTTACGGATCACGACCTGTATGAAAAACGGGAGGAGATAGCCGACCAGTTTAAAAATTTCAGCTTTGAGATAACACTTCTGCCTTACGATCTTGTAAACATGCTGTTGTTTCCCGGTATTGACAGGTATGATACCCTTTCTGCTTCGGTTCAATATGACAGCAGGCAGCAAAAACTTACTTTCAATGCATCAATGGATGAATTCAGATATTCGGAAACAGAAATCCGGAACATTATGGCAAGAATTGACTCAGATCCTGAGAAAATGGACTTCAGGGTGCTTCTTGACACCGTAAGTTTCAACCAAACAACTATTTATAGTTTTGAATTAAGCGGAGGTCTTTTTGATGAAATCATCGATCTGTCAATCTCTGCTATTGACGACGACCGGAAGGAACTGTTTTACATCAGGTCGGTTATCGAAAGCATGGAGGATTTATATCATATATCGATCCACAGTGATAAACTGATTCTGAACAGTGAAAAATGGAACATTAATCCGGAAAACAGTATTGAGCTTGGAAAAGAATACCTTAGGGTTACAAACTGGATCCTGGAGGACCGGGGAAGCATCTTTTCAGTCCACTCAACCGAATCAGAAGAGTATGAAAATGTGCTGGAAATAAACTTTTCGGAGTTTGACCTTCACCGGCTGACAGGTTTTATGGACAATGAATCACCCCATATTGGAGGAATTATCAACGGATTCCTCACAATACGGGATATTTACAGCGAAACCAGCTTCCTGGCAGACATTGAATTAGCTGACTTTACATGGGCCGGAGAAGAGGTTGAGCTGATAAAAATCAGTGCCGGCGATATACAGCAAGGTCATTTTTTCCTTTCTGCATTCCTGAAACATAAGGAGTCAGAGCTGTCCGCCCGGGGTGAATATTTCTCCGGAGAGGCACGGTTTGATATTGACATGGAAATCGAAAGACTGGATATTAATTTACTGGAAGGTTTTCTGGATGAACACCTTAGTGAAATGAACGGTTTTATTGACGGCAATATCCGCTTTACCGGTACGCCTGCAAATCCTCTGCTCAACGGAGATATTAACTTTCTCAAAGCCTCTTTCAGGGTAGTGCAACTAAATACAGGCTATAAAATAGAAAATCAGAAAATAGAATTCCGCGATCAAAGCATCAGCATGCAGAATTTTACAATTGAAGATTCACGTGGACGGCAGGCAGTAGTTGGCGGAACACTTAATTTCCCTGAAATGGAGAACTTTATTTTTAACCTTAACCTGGTGGGCAAAAACTTTCTTCTGATGGATTTGCTGGAGGGACAACAGGATATGTACCATGGAAGGATACTGATGGACTGTGACCTTCGGATCAGCGGAGACCTTTCCGGTCCTACAGTTGAAGGTGATTTGAAACTGAAGGATGGCTCCAGATTCACCTTTACCGTTCCCCAGACAGATCCACAGCTGATTGCCCAGGAGAGGATAGTTGAATTCATACAACCGGAAGAACCTGATTTTTTTCTTTTTGCGCAATTGGAACCTCCACCCGATGAATTGACATCAGAGCTACAGGGAATAGACCTGAGCCTCAACGTGGAGATTGACAGGCAAACCAGGCTTACGGTTATCATAGATGAAATTGCAGGTGATAACCTTGAAATAAGAGGGGGCGGTTACCTGGTGCTGGAAATAGACCCCGCAGGACGAATAGGGCTTACCGGAGCGTTTGAGATCCAGGAGGGTAATTACTTTCTCACCTTCTATGATGTTATAAGAAGGGATTTCAGCATTGAAGCAGGAAGTACGATTATGTGGACCGGTGATCCGTTGGAGGCAGAACTCGACATAACTGCAATCCACTCCCTCAATACCAGTCCCCGCGAGCTCATGAGAACCCATATTGAGGGTGACCAGATCCAGGCCGGAAGACTCCGGCAGCAGTTTCCCTTTTTAATTTTCCTGAACCTTGAAGGCAACCTTTTGACTCCCAGGATCAGCTTCAGGCTTGGCATGCCTCCCGGCCACCAGATGGCACTTGACGGAACGCTAATGGCCAGAATAAACGAAATAAACCAAAACGAATCAGAACTTAACAAACAGGTCATTTCCCTGCTTTTACTCGGAAGTTTCCTTCAGGAAAATCCTCTTGACCGCCCCGGGGCAGGGGGTATTGAAGCCACTGCCAGATCATCGGGAAGCCGTCTCCTTACCCAGCAGCTCAATCGTATGGCAGATCGCTATATCAGAGGGGTTAACATAAACTTCGAAATCCATTCCTTTGAAGAATTTGTAGGTGATGAAGCAGTGGGCAGAACTGAACTGCAGATGGAAGTATCAAGGAATTTTTTCGATGACCGCATCAGGGTTACCGTGGCTGGCAATATTGAACTGGAGGATGAGGCCCACCGGGAAACAAGGGCCGGTGATATTGCAGGTGACTTTTCCATGGAGTATCTGATCACCCCGGAGGGAAATCTTGTTCTCAAGGTATTCCGCAATACCAATTTTAACGATCTCTTCGAAAGTGAAATCATAGAAACCGGAATTTCATTTATTATTTCGAAAAACTTCAACCGGTTCAGGGATATAATCGGACGCAGGGAAGGAGAATAATGGATTTACAGCCATATAAAAGAATATATTTAAACGGTATGGTCAAGACCAGGAGACACGCAGCAGATGGATTTCATAGCCCGGACACTTTCCGCGGCAACGGTTTCTGCTGCGGTATATTTTATAAAATCAGAATAATCCTATTTCTGATAATCCCCGCAGGTTTTCTGGCTTCGGGATGTTCCAACCTGAGGTATCTTGAAGAAGATCAAAGACTTTATACAGGAAGTCGTGTAAAACTGGAATCTACGGAGCCAATAGAGAATAAAAGAGAAATAATAAGACAGGCCGAAGGAGTGATCAGGCCCGGGCCAAATAGCAGATTCCTTTTCTGGAGACCACGACTCTGGCTTTATAATATCGGAGGGGTTATCACCTTGTGGAATATCGGGGACTGGCTTCAAAATGAAGTCGGACGACCGCCGGTGCTGATCGAAGATTTCAATACCCAAAGGGTTGCAGAGCTGATTGAAAACCGTGTTTTCAACATGGGGCACTTTGATGCATCTGTTGACTACAGCCTCAGAGAGAGGAGAAAAACCACGGAGGTGGATTTCGATGTCCGGCTGAAGCCCGCATACAGAATACGTGACATAATACCTCTGGAGGAAAACATCCCCATTGCCAAAGAAATTAACCAATCAATGTCAGAAAGCATTTTAAATAGCGGAGATGTTTTCAGCCTTGATGAACTGAAAAAGGAAAGGGAGAGGATTGACAGGTATCTGAAGGAGAGAGGGTATTATTACTTTTTCCCTGACTATATCCTCTTCAGGGCTGACAGCACTTCGGGGACAAGGGAGGTGGACCTGCATCTGAGTATTTTGCAGGATGCCCCATCAAGAGCGTTAGTGAGTTATAAAATCAGAAATATCATTATTGATACCAGGCGCGCAGGCCGGAGAGATGAGGATACCGGAAACCCCGAACTAGTTCAGATAAGCGAAGGAATCTTTACCTATCAGGACAGGGATATCCTGAAGCCTCAAACCATGCTCAGGGCCATCTTCCTTGAAAAGGATAAGGTTTACATTCATGAAGATCATTCCCTTACCATAAGCCATCTGATGAGTATGAGGGTTTTCAGGTTTGTAAATATCCGTTTCGAAAGGGTACGGGAAAAAGCAGACTATAACCCCGGCAGCAATTATCTGGATGCCCGGATAATTCTTACTCCAAGAGAAAAGATGGCTCTGAGTGCCGAACTAAAGGGTGTTTCCAAATCCAATAATTTTGCAGGTCCCGGTTTTACTGCATCATTCAGTAACCGCAACCTTTATGGCGGGGCAGAGAATCTGACAATGCAGGTCGATGGCGCTTTTGAAACACTTACGCGCCAAAGAGGGATCAATATGTATGAGGCAGGGATCCGGTCAGAGCTTAGCATACACCGTCTGTTAATTCCGTTTGATCTGGTAAGGATACGTCCCCGGTTCACTCCGAGGACAAGGATGTCGTTGTCTTTCAATTACCTGAACCGTACCGATGCCTTCAGCCTTTCAACCATAAGATCGGAATTCGGATACGTATTGAATCCCTACATCAGCACCCAACTCAGACTCACACCATTAACATTTAACGCCTTTTTTCTTGGAACCATAGCCGAGGAATTCGGTGAAGAGTTTCCAAGGGAGCTGCTAATCAGAAGGGGCCTTTTTGAGCAGTTTCTGCTGGGATCTGAGTATTCATATACTTACAATTCCAAATTAACGGAAAACGGAAATCATAACTGGTTTGTAAACTTAAATCTTGATCTGGCAGGTAATATACCCAGGCTGTTCCTTCATAATCTTCGACTGGGCAGTCAAAATGATAAGGGAGAATATACTATTCTAGGCCAGGGTTTTTCACAGTTTACAAAAATACTCACTGAAATCCGCTATTCCGTTGCAACAGGAAACACCGGAACCATTGCCACACGCCTAATAGCAGGTATCGGAGTTCCTTACGGGAATTCCGAATTCCTTCCCTATACAAAACAGCTTATAATAGGCGGCAGCCATAGCCTCCGGGCTTTCCATCCCCGTACACTTGGCCCCGGAACCTTTTCGCCGGTTGACAGAGATGGAACAGTTTTGAATATTTACCAGGGAGGTGAGATAAAACTTGAAATGAACCTGGAGTACCGCTTTGATATCAGCAGTATATTTAAGGGCGCTGTTTTTGCTGATGCAGGTAACATCTGGAACCTGAGGGAGCAGGAGGAAGTTCCGGGGGGAGTGTTCAGATCATCCGATTTTATGAGGCAGGTGGCACTGGGAACCGGAATGGGATTAAGGCTGGATTTCAACTTTTTCCTGCTGCGACTGGATCTGGCCTTCCCGCTGGCCGACCCCCGCACAATAAATGAAACAGGAAGCTACTTAAGACCCGTAAGACCTTTAGACTCCTCCTGGAGAAGGGATAATCTGATACTTAACCTGGCAATCGGATACCCTTTTTAAAATACCGGCAACCGTTAAGCTGAAAAGATGATTTAATCAATTTTTTTGATTATTATAAAATTTGATAGTAAGTTTGCCACAGAAACCTTCCACCATACGGAGGTTTTTTTTTGTAATAACCCAAATCAGCAAATCATGGAAATTACACATAAGAAAAGAACTTCGCAACTGATTGATCAGCTTGAAACAGAAAAAGCCATAGATCTGATTAAGACAACTTTTTCAGGATTACTTTGTGATCATCTGCGACTTATAAGGGTTGTAGCCCCGCTGATAGTTGCAGAAGATACAGGAATAAATGATGATCTGAATGGAATAGAAAGACCTGTTTCCCTGAATATAAGAGATATGCCAGCTCAAAAGGTCAGTGTGGTCCAGTCCCTCGCAAAGTGGAAACGATACAGGCTGGCGCAACTTGGTATCAATCCGGGAGAGGGTATTATCACAGATATGAAAGCACTGAGGCCAGATGAGGATATGGGCCCCCTTCACTCAGTTTTTGTTGATCAATGGGACTGGGAAAAGGTCATTACCAAAGGACAAAGGCATCTGCATTACCTTAAAGACATCGTCAGGATGATTTATAAGGCTCTGCGGGATACAGAAAAAGCCGTATCAGTAAATTATCCTGAAATCAAACCGATATTGCCTGATGAAATTAAATTCATCCATTCCGAAGATCTTCTTCTAAGATATCCTGAGCTTACACCCAGACAGCGTGAAACAGAAGCTGCCCGTGAATACGGGGCATTTTTCCTGATAGGCATAGGGGGAGAACTACCAGGAGGAAGCATTCACGACGGCCGGGCACCTGATTATGATGATTGGAGTACTCCTGCCGGACAGCACTATAAAGGTCTTAACGGCGATATTATCGTATGGAACCCTGTTATGCAATCGGCGTTTGAATTATCTTCGATGGGAATAAGGGTTGATGAAAGCGCACTATTACGGCAGCTTGAAAAAAGAAATTGTCTGGATCGCAAAGAGCTGTTTTTTCACAGACTTTTACTATCCGGTAAACTACCCCAGACAATAGGAGGAGGCATAGGTCAGTCAAGAGTTTGCATGTTCATGCTTCGTAAACTTCATGTTGGAGAGGTCCAGGCCAGTGTCTGGCCGGAATCAATGCATAAAAGTCTGAAAAATGACGGTATTGAGCTGATATGATGCCCTTCTGACGAATCCGGGCACTGTTGAACCCCATGAATCAGATTGTTATTTATCCATTTTTTCTTTTTCTTTGTCAATTAAAATACAACTGATGGATGGTTTGACAGGAATATTCTTCAGCATCTGTATCCTCTGCATCTTTCTCCTTGCGGGGAAAATACTAAGGGTAAAAATAAAGCTTTTCCAAAGGATATTTCTCCCCGCATCCATTATAGGTGGTTTTCTTGCATTATTTTGCGGCCCCTTTATTGCTGATATACTGCCTCCTTTCATTTTAGATACCTGGAGGGAAATTCCCGGTATTCTGATCAATTTTGTGTTTGCAACCCTGTTTCTCGGACTTGCTGTGCCGGGATTAAAGGTTTTATGGTCACAGGGAGGAAGCCAGCTTTGCTTTGGAATGGTGGCAGGTGCAGGACAATATTTCGTAGCTTTGCTGGTTACGGTTCTGGTGCTTATCCCTTTTTTTGATGTATCACCCGTTTTTGCAACCATTCTTGAAATAGGCTTCGCTGGGGGGCACGGAACTGCCGCAGGAATGCGCAGTGTGTTTGAACAGATGGGATTCCCTGAAGGTGCTGACCTGGCACAGATGTCAGCTACGGTCGGTATTATTATTGCCATTGTTGGTGGTATTTTTTATATAAACATCGCCATTCGTAAGGGATATTGCGTTAATCTTGATGAATCAAAGGGTATTCCGGAATATAAGAAGCGGGGACTGATTCCTGAAAAGTACAGACAATCAAATTCTATGGCCACAGTTGCCTCCGAATCAATTGAACCAATGGCTTTTCATTTTGCTATTGTGGGTCTGGCCATACTGGTTGGATGGCTGATGCTGGCAGGGATAAGGCAGATACATCCTGTAGTGGCAGGTTTTCCGCTCTTCCCTCTTGCAATGATAGGAGGTATGGTAATTCAGGTATTTTCCATTAAACTTAAGGTGGACAAATACTATGACCGAAACAGCTTTGAACGGATACTCGGGTTTTCTCTTGATATTCTGGTTGTTGCCGCTATTGCCTCCATACGCCTTGACCTTTTTATTGCAAACATATGGCCCTTTTTGATCCTTATGGCAACAGGTATATCCTGGCTTTACTTCTGCCTTACAGTGTTGGCGCCCCGAATGTTTCCATACAACTGGCTTGAGCGTGGGATAACCGAATATGGCATGCAAAGCGGGGTTACAGCTATGGGTCTGCTGCTGTTAAGGCTGGTAGATCCTAACTACAAGACAGATACAGCCCAGGCATTTGGTTTCAAACAGATGCTGTATGAGCCGTTTCTGGGCGGGGGACTGATTACTGCTACGGCACCCTTCATCGTCATAAACCTGGGAGTTTGGGGGTCTGTCGGAGCCGCTGCCACTATTATTGTTGTCTTTATGCTTGTTTCCTGGCTCAACGGCTGGACACAGATAAAACCGGTTAAACGCCGGCCTCGACAGTAATTGTCTCGTTAATTAAATATTTAACACTATTTTTAAAGCATTTACCATATGAAACACTACCTGGTTTTATTTATATTATTCTGCTTATACAGTATTTGCAGTCTGGGTCAAAATTGGGAGGGCAACCTTCAGGACCTGCATAATGAATTTCGTATGTTAAGAGCAAGGGATAATATGTATGAGAAAATTGAGGGTACCCCATATCTTAATAATGATTTCCTGAATGGATCGCTGATTACATCAGATAGCCTGATAATTAAAGATGTGCAATTGCGTTACAATATCTATCTTGATCAAATGGAAGCACTTCTATCAGGTTCAGCTGATCCGAGAGTAGTTACCAGTCCGCGCAGCTTTCTTTACTTTCAATTTAATAACCGGACATTCATTTATACATCCTTTCTTGAAAATAACAATCCCAAACAGGGATATTTTGAGTTAGCTAATAGAGGTAAGCATCAAGTGCTTATAAGAAGGAACATAACTTACAGGGAAGCTGAAGAAGCAAGGGGATTCAGTGATCCCAAGCCGCCACGATTTATAAAAAGACCAGACATCTATTATATCAGGTATGACAGAGGTTTGCCTGAGGAAATCCGTCTCAATCGTCGAAATGTACTTTCGGCATTCGACAGCAATAGAGATGAGATAGAAGATTTTGTGAAGAATAATAATCTCTCTTACCGTAATGGTGATGATCTGGTGAGGATTGTTGAGTATCATAACCAGCTCCTTGAAAAATCAAACAATTAAATCATTTCTTGCAATCAACCATAAAAACCGTATTTTTGAAAGACTGATCAACCAGGTTGAAATTGATTTCCTCTAAGTCTGAACCGGTTTTCCGTGAAAGAAAAGGCTAAATTAATTGTTAGTGTATTATTTCCTTTGCTGTTCCTGCTTGTTATCTGGAGCATAAAACTTGCTGAGAATATTCTCAACTTTAGTCTGGGAACACTTGGCATTTATCCCCTTCATCTGCATGGATTACCCGGAATTTTTTTTGCACCTCTCATACACAGTGACTATGCTCACCTCTTTGCCAACACCGGCCCCCTTCTGGTTCTGGGAACGGCAGTTTTTTATTTTTACAGACCCCTTGCTTTCAGGCTGATTCTGCTATCATGGATAATAACAGGTATCTGGGTCTGGTTTGGCGGGAGAGAAGCATATCATATTGGGGCCAGCGGACTAATTTATGCACTGGCATCCTTTCTTTTTTTCAGCGGTTTTATCAGAAGAAGTATTGAACTGATGGCCATTTCACTTGTTATTGTTTTTCTGTACGGCGGAATGATCTGGGGAATATTTCCATTAAGAGACAACATTTCATGGGAATCTCATCTTATGGGTGGTATAGCAGGTTTTGTGCTTGCCGTTTATTACAAAAATTACGGTCCGCAAAGAAAGAAATACTCATGGGAAGAAGAAGATGATGATGATGATGAAGAGGATGAAAAAAGGCATGATATAATTGATGACAACCCAAACTCGGCTTTCAAGTCATAAACCTTATATTAATAAATGCAATCTTCACGCTATTATCGTATTCTTGGTGTTTCAGAGAATGCAGGCATCAGGGAGATAAAAAACGCCTTCCGCCTGAAGGCGAAAGCTTATCATCCTGATATCAACAAGACAAAGGGAGCACATGAAAAGTTTATCGATATCAACGAAGCCTATACATATCTGATAAACCTCCACAGCAGGGAAACAAGTGATATATCTGACCAGTCTGACCGTGATGAACACTACATCAGATGGATGGAAAGAGAAAGACAGAAGGCAAGAGTCAGGGCAGCAAAAAGGGCCAAAATGAAGTTTGAGGAATTTCAGAGGTCCACAATTTACAGAACAACCAGCCGGCTTTCACATATGCTTGATTATTTTTTGCTTTTTTTGGGAATCTTTATCATTATAGCAGCAGGATTTGGTCTTTACACTCAGGGATTGTATGTTGAAGACAACGGTGACGAGGTACTGAATATAAGTGGTATAGTTGCAAACATCATAATTACGTTTGCAGGAACTCTTTTCCTGCTCCTTTCGTGGAGCAATATCAGAACATACCGGAAAAAAGGCCAAAAATACTGGAAAAACAGTTATTGAAAAATTTCTCATTTTGCCAATAAGTATATTTACGTATTAAATAAATAAGGATTACAATGATAAGCACTTATAAATCTGCACAATATATTACGATTCAAATCTGCCTTATTATCTTGTGCAGCTTTACGGTACCTGTTGTTACCATTCCGGAGATCACTATTGAGGAACTACAACAGCATGTTGAATATCTCGCTTCAGACTCACTTAAGGGAAGGTATCCCGGAACCGTTGGTGACAAGCTGGCTGCCTCCTATATCAGAGATCAACTAACTCAATCGGGACTAACGGCTGAAGCAGAAAATGGTTTTCAATATTTCTCTCTTGTAACAGGAATAAGTGCCGGAAAGAATAATCATTTCTCTGTTAACGGTTATGTTGCTGAATCCGGCAAGGATTTTACTCCCCTCTCTTTTTCAGAGAATTCTGAAATTACTGCTGAAGTGGTATTTTGCGGGTACGGATTCACAATAGAAAAAGAGAACCTGCAATGGGACGATTATTCAGGCGTTGAGGTAAGCGGTAAATGGGTTATGGTTTTGCGGGGAGATCCCGAGCCGGAGGATGCATCCAGCATTTTTGCAACATACGGTAATGATCGTTCGAAAGCATACATGGCGGCCGAAAAAGGAGCAGCAGGTTTGATTATGGTATCAGGAGAAAAATTTGATAAAGATGACGAACTGGATGACATCAGGGCTCATCAGGGAAGAGTTAACATTCCGGTTATTCAGATAACCCGACGCCTGGCAAATATTATCCTGTCAAATGAAGAGATAACCATTGAAAAACTTGAAGAGATACTTGACATAAATTTGCAGCCTGAATCATTTTATACGAAAGCCACCGTTACTGCCTCAACTGATCTCAATGTTAATGAATCTGAAACTATGAACGTTGTAGCCAGCCTGCACGGAAATGATCCACAGCTTAATGACCAATATATAATCATAGGAGCCCACTATGATCATCTCGGAACCGGAGGGCCGGGAAGCGGGAGCAGAAGGCCGGATTTGCATGAAATCCACCCGGGTGCTGATGATAATGCCTCGGGTGTTGCGGCTATGATTGAAATCGCTGAAAAATTAGCATCCAGGAGGAATGAGCTTAGACGCAGCTATCTTTTTATTGCCTTTGGTGCGGAAGAAAAAGGTTTGCTTGGTTCCAGGTATTTTACAGAAAACCCGGTTATAAACCTTGGATCGGTCAATGCGATGATAAATCTGGATATGATCGGAAGGATGGATGAATCAAAAACTCTTCAGATTGGCGGAGTCGGAACTTCACTGGAAGGAGATGCAATTATAAATAATCTTGCTGACAATTACGATTTCAATATCGTAACCTTCAGCGAGGGATTCGGTCCCTCAGATCATGCATCCTTCTATTCCAGGGATATCCCGGTATTTTTCTTCACTACGGGACCACATCCTGATTATCATATCCCTGATGATACGGCTGACAGGATTAATTTTGGGGGACTGCAACGAATTTCAATATTCGTTTCCGAACTTTTACTGCAACTGGACAGAATGGATGATCAACTGAACTTCCAGGAAGCAGGGCCAAAAGCACCATCAGTCCCCCGCCACGGAAACAGGCGTGTCGCCCTTGGAATAATGCCCGATTTTGCCTCGGCAGGTGGAGAAGGACTCAGGGCTGATTTCATCATGCCAGGAAGGCCTGCTGATCTGGGAGGAATGAAACAGGGTGATATGATTATAGCAATAAACGGTAATCCAGTGAGGGACATACATGAGTATATGTACCGTCTGAGCCAGTTGAACAGTGGTGAAATTATCAATGTTGAAGTGGTTAGAGGCGGAAAAACCGAGATCCTTTTAATCCAGTTGTAACCCTGAAAAATCTCAAATTTTGAATATCATGAACCGGAAATCAAAGTCGGCCCTGTTATGGGCAATCGCAATTGTTGTTACAGTTACATCAGCCATCTATCAAAGGTCTACCGGTCCAACCAAGCCAGCCATCTTTACCGTAGAGGTCGGCGACGAACCTTACCGTTTCAGTCTCAAAAGAAGCCATGTAATAACGAGGGACTTCATTCTCAGACTTGAAGATGCTCCATCCCGGCTGAACGGTAAAGTTGTTTACAGACGGTTTCCCACCAATGATGAGTGGACGGAGCAGAATTTTCTCAGGGTGGGAAATGATCTTACCGCGAGTCTTCCAGTTCAACCACCTGCCGGCAAGATGGAATATTACCTCATCCTTACTGATGGAGAAAAGATTTTGGAACCTGCCGCAGATGATCCGGTTGTTTTGCGGTTCAGAGGCGATGTTCCTGCAATATTCATGATACCACATATCCTGTTTATGTTCATTGCCATGCTCTTTTCCAATCTCACCGGTATAATGGTAATATTTAAAGCCCCGGCTTACAGGCGATATATGAAGTTAACATTCTGGACTCTCCTGGTGGGCGGACTCATTCTGGGACCGATAATACAGAATTATGCATTCGGCGATTTATGGACCGGCTGGCCACTGGGCAGAGACCTTACAGATAATAAAACACTTGTTGCTTTTCTCATATGGGGTCTGGCTATGTACACCAACAGGAATCCTGAAAAACCAAGGCCGGGATTTGCATTATTGGCAGCAGTTGTTTTGTTGCTTGTTTATTTTATCCCACACAGCATGATGGGATCTGAACTTGACTACTCAACAGGCGAAGTAGTTACAGGCTTTGTACAAAATCCTGTCCAACTGTTGTTAATACAATAAGCCAGATAAAATTTCAGGTTTATATCCGGTATTTCCAGAACATGAAAAAATTTTTACCTGCCACATGCAGCACAAGGTTGTCAAAATAGTCTTTAAGATAGTTCTATGAACAACAGCAGGCCCGTCTACCGGAACATCCATCAGGATATTATAGACAAATGCAGGAAAGGGGACAGAAAAGCACAATTTCAGATCTACAAATTGTATTACAGAAATATGTACAATACCAGTCTGCGAATAGTGAATAACAATCAGGAAGCAGAAGACATAATGCAGGAGTCCTTTCTTTCTGCTTTTGAGAATATCGAAACCTATGGCGGAAAAGTGAGCTTTGGGGCCTGGCTTAAGCGCATAGTTATAAACAGGTCGCTTGATGCACTTAAGAGAAGAAAAATTGATCTGCTTTGTATTGATGATGCTGAAGAATTGCCGGACGAAGCCGATGAAGATACTGATGAGGAGGCAGTCCATATGCAGGTAGAGAAGATACACAGATGCATCAGGATGCTCCCTGACGGATACAGGATAATACTTGGTTTATACCTGCTGGATGGTTACGATCACAAAGAGATTAGTGAAATACTGGATATTTCGGAATCGACTTCCCGTTCCCAGTATTACAGGGCGAGAAACAAACTGGCCGGACTGTTCAGAGAGAGTGGAAAAATCTGAATTTTAACGGCCTTGAAATACAAAAAACTTAATATTGCAGAAGATATTACAAATGAAGAAGCTTGAAAAATATATTATTGATAACCGGGAGAGATTTAACAGGGAGGAGCCTTATGAGGGGCATTTTGAAAGGTTTTCAGGCAGGCAGGCTAATTACCGTAAAAGATCGGGCATCTTTTCATGGAAATATATGTTACAGGCAGCTGCAATTGTCTTACTTATTATGATTTCCTCAATCTGGGTATATGAAAAAATATCCGGTATCAATGAAGATTCCGCCATGATAACCCTGGGAGATATATCATCCGAATACAGAGAAGCAGAAATTTATTATACTGAACTTATAAATCGCAAATACGATGAGATTAAATCATTCGATTTTAAAAGCAATTCAAGGGAACGGGAAATTTTACTGCAGGAACTTTCAGAAATGGATACAACATACAGGTCGCTTGAAAAAGACCTGAATGCAGAAAAAGGCAACCAAATGGTTATCAGTGCAATGATAAAACATTACCAGTTAAAACTCGAGATAATGAGCCGGATACTGGAACATTTGTACCAGGTTCAATCTGACAGGCAAATTAAATCCGAAAAAGATGAAAGCATCAGAATTTAAAAAACTTGCAGTTATACTTTTGATTGCAGCAGCTCATATAACTCCGGGCAATGCGGGACAGGAGGCTGCAAAAAAATACGAGAAACTTTTCCAGCTTACTGCCAGGGGTTCCCTTGAGATCGAGAATCGTTACGGCAGTATCGATATAAGAAACTGGGACAGGGATGAAATATCTGTTGATGTGATTGTAAAAGTAACCCATTCTGACAGGGAAACTGCAGAGAGACAACTATCATTCATCACCATAAATTTCAGTCAGCGGGATAACTCCGTTAAGGTTGTAACAGAAATAGATAAGCGGATCAGCCGCAGGAGAACCAGGTTGTTCTCTTCTGATATTGACGGACAAAGCATAAGTATTGACTATACTGTATATGCTCCAAAAGAATCTGATTTCAGAATTACACACAGATATGGTGACATCTTTATCGATGAAGCAACAGGACACACCTTTATTGACCTCAGATACGGGAACCTTCAGGCAAACAGGATAATGAGGGACAATACCCGCCCCCTGAGCGAAATCAATCTTGCTTACTCACCCAAAGCAACAGTATCAAGCGCTGATTGGTTACAGGTTAACATGAGATACTCTGACCTTTTTGTAGAACAATGCCGGGCGCTGGTTGTTACCTCAAGCTATTCAAAACTAAGGGTTGAACGAGCAAATTCCATAGTTACAGAAGCACGTTACAGCGATTTTAACCTTGGTCAAATTACAAATTTTGTGGCTGAGAGCTCTTATACAAATTACACAATAAACAAAATAGGCAGAATACTTGATGTTGAATCAAGATATGGTAATGTAAGAGTTGATAATGTGCCTGCCGGTTTTTCAAAAATACGTTTCGTTAGCAGCTACGGTAATATGCGTGCAGGAATTGATGCTGATGCAAACTACAGTATTGAAGCAACAGCAAGCTACGGGTCAGTAAATATTCCCTCAGGGGCAAAGGTGAACCGTATAACCAGTGGAACACAAACCACTATTTCCGGTATTGTTGGAGATGATTTGCAACCCTCTTCCAGGGTAGATATCACAACCCGTTACGGAAATGTTAACCTTACTCCCAGATAAGAAAGATTACAGTTTAGCCAGACGTTTTTCAATGCTGTAAATGTACATAAAATTTTTTCTGCGTAAAATTACACACAGACGCATGAAAAAATTTTATGGGAAAGCGCAGCGGTTCATCCTGTAAGTCATAATTTTGTTAATTCTCAAAACAAAATTCTG
>SLKJ01000083.1 GCA_007134675.1 Bacteroidales bacterium | reverse complement strand
TCTGGACAGGAGGGATCTCCACATCAAGCCTGTTCCTGCCGTAAGGTATCTGGTAGAGCCCCAGGTTCTCATAAAACTCTTCAACAACTATCTGCTGTCCCGGTCCGTTAATATCGCAAATGAAAAAATCGATATCCCTTCTCAGATCCTTTTCACCGATACGTTCCCGGGCGGTTAAAAGCCAGAAGTCGGCCCAACCTGTAAGCCCGGCCCAGTGCTTGGTGCCCTGCAGGTGATATCTGCCATTTTTACCGGTGTACGAAGATTGCATGTTGAGCGCATCACTGCCGAATCCCGGCTCGGTGATCATCAGTCCACCCATATTCTGATGGTTCAGAAACCTGTTAAAAACAGGGGCTTTTACCTCCTCCCTGCCGAATTTGGCAACAGGCTGAAGAAACAGCGCCGAATTTATTCCGATGGTGAGCGACAGGGCCAGCGATTCATATGAAGCAGCTGTAAGCAGAGCCAGGATCTCTTCAATTTTGCCTCCCCTGCCTCCGTACTGAGCAGGAATTCCGGCCGACAAGGGGTTTGCGCTCAGTATCTCCCGCATCACAAATGGAGGCATTCCCCTGTTCAGGGCCATCCTGTCAATATTGGCGCGGACAAGGAAAGCGTTCTTCATCCTCGTTTTAAAATTATTGAGAAAATCATCAAAGGGAACTTTTTTGGATCCCTGGCTATTATTATGCTCTAAAGTATACATTTCAGTATTATGCATAGTTATATATAAAGATATATATTCAAATATAACGCATAAAATCTAAAATTGTTCCCTTACGGGCACAGCTTATGGAAATGCCGGGTGATGCATCTGCATATTCAGAATTGGCCCCTGGAATACATTATTCCCGGGCACATTATTTCCCGGAACGCATCATTCATGGCAGCTCATTATTCAAAGGAGCGCATCACTCCCCGTGTTATACTATTTACTGATCAGCCTGTACTTCACCCCTCTCTCTTCGAGGTGTTTCAGTATAAACCTGAAATTATTTTCATCTTCACCAAGGTATTCGGGGGGACATATCCCCTTACGGGGAAACATCCCGCTGGCAAGAAGTTTTACTGCGGCGGTGCAGGTATAGCCCGTTGTTCGGGCCATGGAGATGGTTCCGGTCTCCCTGTCATAACTGTCCATCAGTTCCCATACATATTTAACAGGTCTTCCCCTTCCGGCTGCCTCCGGGGATTTTCCTTCATCCTCATCTTTCCCTGATTTCCCCGGGGAGTCTTCTGCATTCTTATCTTTAGGGGATGTGCTTCCGGGTGAAGATTTATCTCCCAGCCGGACTTCCGGACCCTGGTACCGGTGCGGATCGGCTTTTTCCTGATCCCGGTCCCGGAGAGTATTGGCTTTTTCCGGACTTCGGTGCCGGTCCGTATTGGCTTTTTCCGGTTTCGGCAGCGGGTCTGTGGCAGCGGCCCTACCACCCTTGGGTTCCCTCCCTTTAATAATGATCCGCATTACGGTAAAGTCTTCCTCGCCGGGCTTCAGTTTCCACTTCGGGAAGAGCAACGCGGCAGTCACATCGATAGGCCTTACCGGTACACCCTTTACGTTTATTTCCTCGTAAGAGAAAAAACCGGCTTCCCTCAGAACCCTCAGATACTCGATACAACCGGGGTAGCGGAGGGTTTTTTCAATCATGTCGGGTACCTGCATTGTCCTGATAAGTGTTCGGAGTCCGTCGCTATTCCATGCTTCCAGGGTGCCAATACCGTCGAAATGGAGCATCTGTGGATCGGAAAGCGCCTCACGCACCACCAGGTGCCCGTTCTCCACATAGCGGGCCGGACGGGTGTACTCCTCAATAACGTCAATGGGTGAGAATACCGCTTTGTACTCCCAGGGCCATTCCCTTACCACAGGGAGTCCGCCCACATAACACTCATAGCTTTCCACTTCAATCCGGTGGTTGTGATACCCCAGTATTATGTTGCCCATACCGGGCGCCACGCCGCAATCGGTTATCACCGTTATTCCATTGTCTTTTGCCAGCTTGTCGAGGGTGAACGGGTTTTCGGGGAAAAAAGAGATATCGACAATATCCTTTTTCTCAGGTGCCAGGGTCTCTATCATCCTGTAGCCCATTGAACCAGGCAGTGCCCCCACCACAATATCGGCATTGTGAACTGCAGCGGTAAGCCTGGCCTGATCAGACAGATCGGCTGCCACGGGTTTAATACCATGCTGGCGATTGAGCCTGCCAAGGGCCTCCTGATCGATGTCCACCGCCGTAACATTGAAATCGCTGTGCAGGTCCACTGCAATGGCACTGCCCACTAGACCGGTTCCCAGAACAACAACGCTTTTTTTATGCATGTAAACTTATTTAGATTATGGTAAATAGATCGGTTAAGGTAAATAGATCGGTTAAGGTAATTGATCACACTTATTTGTTCAGTTTGATTTCCGCTCTATATAGTGAGCTCCGTCGAAATAATATTCATTTTCTGTTATAGTTTGGTGACCATCCGATAAAGTCTCCCGTTGAGTAACCTTTAAGTCCGAAAAACCCGATTCACCATAAATAAAAGTAAAATTGCATGAATAATCATCGTCAATGGTATATTCGTGTCCAATTCCTAAAACGTTCTTAAATTCATTATCTACAAATGCGTATAAGGAATTGTATTGGGATATCCACCCCATCCTTCCGGATGAATTTACTATTCTCAAACCATAATTGTCAGCTGCTATATTGATAATTTTTAAATCTGGAACCCTGCCTCCGGAAGAACCAGCAGCAAAGGCAAGACTTCTTCTGTGAATATCCCATGAACCATTATCCTGAAACTCAAAAATGCTTAATAGACCGTAACTATTGCTGAAATCATTGTCTTTAAAATTTGAAAATATAATACCTACATATAATTCCGTATCGTAAAATTTAACGTTAACAAAATCAACAACTTCATGAAACCATTCACTGGATACTTCTTCAGGATCCCAAATAAGACTCCAATCAGTTAATTTGTGTAATTCATTAATAATTAATTCTTCAGATCCTTCGGATAATTCATTCATGATTAACTCAGTTGCTTCAGATTCACTCCAAAAAGTTTTTACTTTTACTGTTTCAATCAACTCATCCTGAATTACTGTTTCGGCAAAGAAGTTTAATTCAGATTTAAAGAATAAAAACATGATAACCAGAAGGAATACAGAGGTAAATAAAATGGAAAATAGAAAATGTTTTATATTAATTTTCTTCCTTTTTTCTTTAGCTGATTCACGTTCGGAAGTTATTTGAATAGTTTTTTTATTGGTTTTACCATAATCCTGATCTGATAAGGTATACGACGAATATTCTTTTGCGGGTTCCTGCAAGTCTTTCAGGTTTAAAATGTCAGACTTAACAGTCTCGTATTCATCTTTGGATAAAGCACCTGATTTATATAAATCAAACAACTCCTGCAATTTATCTACAATGGATGATTCATTCATTTTATAAGTTTTTCCTGGTCATTAAATATTTTTTGTTCCTGTTTACCCACCCCGCCTGAATTCTATTATTTACAAAAACTATTTTTAAATCGGCTTGTAACTCCCTGTTAACGAAATAAATCTTTTTATCGGCCCGGATCGGATGATCCGTGAAGAACCAAATTCCATTATTATTTCCTGCCTGAATCTGATTATTAACTCTATACACTTTTAAATCCGCTTGTATTTCATGCTGAACCACATAAACCTTAACATCTGCCTGAATCTGATGATCAGCTGTAAAAACGCTTTGAGCAAGTGACACATTGACCAAAGAGTAAAGCAGGAAAAACATAGTGAATTCTTTGTACATTATTTTTTTTGATTGGCACATTCCATTAATATGTTGCCCTGTAGGCTTCACAACACCTATAAGAACAAAAAGCATTTCGTCTTCCACTATAGAAATGTACTACAGCACATCCCCCTTGTTCAATGGTGTGGGCGGTTACACCCTCACCTCTTTTCCCATAAACAGTTTCCTGACAAAATCTGCAGCGCAGAACAGCTACGTCATCATAACCTGATGTTCCATCATCAGAAAAGACTCCAATAAAATACAAGACAACTACAATGATAAAACCTATTATCCAATACTTTAGACATCCTGATCGACTGGAAGCCGATTTATCGTTATTGTTTTTTGAATAATTCTCTTTATTGGGTTTTATTTTTTGCTTATATTCAGTTGTCGCTTGATTATTAGCTTTTTTACTGACCTGGTTTTCTGGGGGAGAATGAGATTTCTCCCAGGTGTTTGTTGAATTTTTAATTTTGGACAGAGTGTTCTTTTTTAACACATTAAACTCATCCTCATTGATTGCGCCTTCGTCAAAAAGTGCTTTAAGTCTTTTAATTTCCTCAATTATATCCATAAAAGATTGATTAACAATATTATAAGCTTGTTACAATAACAGATGATTCATGATTACTATGATCGCTTTACTAAAAGCAGATAAGTCCTGGTTAACAAAAATTTAGCTTACAGTTTAATGCAATATACGCCCTGATTTAGAATAAGGTTACAAAGAATTGATTATTAAAAACAAGTAAAGCAATGACTTATAAAATATAAGCAATGACCAGGAATAATCATTTTTGAGGTTCTCAATATTCCTCGTACGACAAGGGTACCGGGCATTGAATTTATGATTATATTTGCCCCTTGCAAACACGTGCGGAGATTTTTTTATTAGAAATTTAATTGGCAGGTCATCAATAATAATTTATGCAGATTTTATAAAGTGTATAGAATCTGCATAATTAATTTTAAATTGTTTCAGTAGATGGATTTTGTTGATGAACTCAGTTGGCGTGGCATGGTTCACGATATGATGCCGGGCACGGCAGAGCAGTTAAAGAAAGAGATGACAACGGCCTATGTGGGTATTGACCCAACGGCCGATTCGCTGCATATAGGCCACCTTGTCTCGGTCATGATGCTCAGGCATCTTCAGCGTGCCGGGCATAAACCCATCATTCTTGTGGGTGGAGCCACCGGTATGATTGGCGATCCAAGCGGAAAGACCGAGGAGCGCAATCTTCTCGACGAAGAAACCCTGAGGCACAATCAGGAAGCAATCAAAAAGCAGCTTTCCCGGTTTCTGGATTTCAGCTCAGGGGAGAACCGTGCCGAGATGGTCAATAACTACGACTGGATGAAGGACTTCAGTTTTCTGGAGTTTATTCGCGACGTGGGCAAGCATATCACGGTTAGCTATATGATGGCGAAGGATTCGGTAAAAAAGAGGCTGGAAAGCGGACTGTCGTTTACCGAGTTCAGCTATCAGCTTGTGCAGGGTTATGATTTTCTCCATCTTTACAGGACCATGAACTGCCGCCTGCAGATGGGTGGCTCTGACCAGTGGGGAAATATTGTGACCGGCACCGAGCTCATCAGGCGCAAGACCGGAGGCGAAGCATTCGCCCTTACCTGTCCCCTGATTACAAAGTCAGATGGCAGCAAGTTTGGAAAGACTGAAGAAGGCAACGTCTGGCTCGACAGAAACCTGACCTCTCCTTACAGGTTTTACCAGTTCTGGCTTAACATTTCCGATGAGGATGCGGAGAAATATATGAAGATTTTCACCCTGCTGAGCCCCCGGGAGATAAGCGATGCCATAGAAAAACATGCCCTGTCGCCCGGTGAGCGGCACCTTCAGAAAATGCTGGCCAGGGAGGTGACGGTTATGGTGCATTCAGAAGCCGATTATGAGGCTGCCGTTGAAGCATCGCAGGTGCTTTTTGGAAAAGGAACTGCAGAGACCCTCTCCCGCCTTGATGAGGTAAGTTTTCTCGACCTTTTTGAGGGCGTACCCAATTACGTGGTGGATGGCGCACTTTTCGACTCACCTTATCCGCTTGTACAGTTGCTCACAATTGATACCGGAGTTTTTCCCAGCAAGGGAGAGTACCGTAGGCTGGTTGCCGGTGGGGGACTTAGCGTAAACAAGGAGAAGGTTGACGATCCCGAAATAATTATGGGTACGGCGAACCTGATCAACGGAAAATATCTTCTGGTTCAAAAAGGAAAAAAGAACTATTTTCTTATTGTTGCCAGAAAATAATTTTGCACTTTTGCAGACTAACCGGTACCATCAGGTGCGGATCTAATTATAAATTCTGCCGGCAAAGCATATTTTTTAAATGTCTCCGGCGCTAATCAAAAAACTCCAGGAAGTAATGGGCAAAAAAACTAAAGCCAGTAAAGATATGGCCTCCGGCGGACTATTGCTTTTCATTTACCAGAAAAGAGTTCCCCTCATTGTCATAACTGCAGCAGCTCTGATTGTTTCTGTTATTGTCTCGCTACTTATTACCCCGCGTTACCGTTCAACTGTAACGTTATATCCTGCATCATTCACCACTATGTCCCGCTCACTTCTCGGACCGTCAGCAGTAAGGGGAGACTTAATGGACTTCGGTGAGGAGAGCGATGCCGAAAGGCTGCTCCAGATATTGCAGTCTGAAGCCATCCGCGACAGGATAATATACAGGTATAACCTTATGGAGCACTACGGAATAAAACAGAGCAGCCGGTTTCCTAAAACGGAGCTCATAAGGAAATTCAGAAATAATGTCCGCTCCAGGAAAACACAATTTATGGCCGTCGAGATAGAAGTCCTCGACACCGACCCTGTAAAGGCCGCTGCAATGGCCAACGATATTGCAATTTATGCCGACTCGGTACTTAATTCCATGCTGACGGAAAGGAGCATTCTGGCGGTTGAAGTTTTAGAGGAGGAGTACGGTAGACGATTGGAAGCAAAAGAGATTCTTGAGGATTCTCTGAAAATAATAAGGGATTTGGGAGTTATTCAGTATGAATCGCAGGCTGAAGTACTGAACGAAGCATACGCTAATGCTATTCTAAGCCATGATGACGAGAGCATAAAGCTGTTCGAGGGGAAACTGCGGCTTTTATCAACCTATGGTGGCACCTATCTCAGTCTCCGAAATGACATTAATTACCTCAGCGGTCGGATCCACACCCTTAAGTCCGCCTATGATGAGGCCCTGATTAACCTTGAAAGGCAGATGACATATACATTTATTGTTGATAAAGCGACGGAGTCGGAAAAAAAGGCCTACCCAATGCGTTCGCTTATAGTAATTGTTTCAACAGTAGCAGCCTTCATTTTTGCACTGTTTTTCTTATTGCTGGCAAATGCTTTGAGAAGGCAGTTGACAGTGAGTGCCTGATAATATGATAAAAGCTGAAGGGAGATATGGAGAGCTGCTGTTATACGGCAGCGGGCTTATTTTCATTTTTGCCAATGCCTTGCTCATCTACAGGGAGGTATATTATCTCCTTCTGGTTCCCTTCATGCTGGCAGTTTTTTACCTTGCCTTCTTTTCTCTCGACAAGCTTTTTATGACGGTGGTATTTTTAACACCGCTTTCTCTGGAATTAAGCAGGCTGACAGCGAGAAGTCTACCCGTCGATATATCACTACCCACTGAACCTCTTATCATCATCATCATGATTATGATATTTTTCCGGGTTCTTTATTATAACAGGATTAACCTTGAGATTCTATATCATCCGGTAAGCCTTGCTATAATATTCTACCTTTCATGGCTGCTAATAACCAGCATAACCAGCACCATGCCTGTGGTATCGTTTAAGTTTCTGCTGGTTCGGATCTGGTTCATTACTGTTTTCTATTTTCTGGCAGTAAATATTTTCAGAAGACAAAAAAACATCAGGACTTTTCTGTGGTGCTACATCCTGGCCCTTGGTATTGTTGCTATATATACCATTTATAACCATTCGGCATACGGCATGGTATCCCAGAGAGCGGCTCACTGGGTGGTAAGGCCTTTTTACAATGACCACACCGACTATGGAGCTGCACTGGCCCTGTTCATACCTGTACTCGCCGTTTTATCATCACGCACCATCAGTACCCGTCCCCTGAGCCTGCTTGCCCGGATTCTTCTTGTCGTTTTTCTTGTTGCTCTGGTTTTTTCATATTCACGGGCAGCATGGTTAAGTATTTTTGCTGCTGCCGGAGTATGGATTCTGTTAAGACTCAAAATCCGCCTGTCCACCCTGGTAACTTTTAGTCTGGTCGGGGTTGGTTTGATATTAATGCTGTGGGGTAATATTTTGAGGGAGCTGGAAAAAAATACACAGGATTCATCTGCCGATTTCCAGGAGCATTTGACTTCTATAACCAATATCTCCTCAGATGCCTCCAACCTGGAGCGGATAAACCGTTGGAAAGCCGCCATCGCCATGTTTCGTGAAAAGCCCGTTTTCGGATGGGGACCGGGTACTTATATGTTCCAGTATGCACCATTCCAGCACTCGTATGACAGGACCATCATAAGCACTAACTTGGCCGATGGTGGGAATGCGCACAGTGAATATCTCGGTCCGCTTTCAGAGTCGGGGCTTCTGGGGATGCTTAGCTTTGTTATTGTTGCTTTGCTCTCGCTTATTATCGGTTTTCGTTTATTGAATAAGTTGAAAAAGAGGAAGGACAGGCTACTGGTTTTGGGAATTTTACTTGGCCTCGTCACCTACCTTGTACATGGCATCCTCAATAATTTCCTGCACAGCGACAAGGCTGCCGTACCTTTCTGGGGGTTCATCGCCATTCTGGTTGCAATGGACCTTTACAGGAAAAAAGCGGAAAAGCGGGAGGCTGACAGCAGGTAACATACGTTGGCCTTATCCTATAAGCAGGATAATAATACTTTTCGATAATATTTTTAGACTACCTGACACAATTGGCAGGTAGGTCAGTAATCCCGGCAGGTTGGTCATTGCGGCCAGCAGGTTGTTATGGAAATTAGGCTTGTTGTTGAGCGATTTCAGCTGAACTCAAAACCAAGCAGTGTGATATCGTCAAAAATTGCCTGGTTGCCCTCCAGTATGCCGTGGTGCTTGACAATATCTTCAATATTCTCGGCAAGGGGGAGGTTATTGCAGAGGAACGGCTCGATAGTCTCGGTGCTCTCCTCCACCAGACCTTCGTTCAGTATCTCCACCAGTCCGTCGGTATAGCAAAGAAGTTTTATGTTTTTCCCTACCCTGAGTTTTTGAGGCACTATGGGGGGCATTTCATCAATCATCCCGATACCCACACAATGGCTGTCAAGTCTTGACATCTCGCAGGTATCGGTGTTATATACAAGGGGAGAATTATGGCCCGCATTGACATATATGAGCTCCCTTGACCTCTTGTTGTACTTACCTATGAACATGGTCAGGAATCTTTCTCCCTTCGTGCTCTCGTTCACCCTGTCATTCAACCTGCCAACAAGTGTTTCAAGTGGGATATGGCTTGTGAACAGGGCACGGAGGTTAGCCTGAAAATTGGACATGATTATTGCTGCAGATATCCCCTTGCCTGAGACGTCGCAGATACAGAAACCGACCTCATCATCGCCCAGTTCAATAAAGTCGTAGTAATCTCCTCCCACATCCATATGGGGATGGTAGAATGCTGAAACCTTCAGGGCTCCGTCAGATGGCAGCTTGCCCGGATCGGGAATCAGCATCTCCTGGAGCTTGGACGCCAGTTCAAGCTCCTTTTTTATGGCTGCCTGCCTTATATTTTCCTGGTTAAGCCTTATGTTCTCTATGGCAACAACAATTATATTTGAAAGAGTCTGAATAAAGTGAAGGTGCTTGATCACGGGGCTCACCCCTTCGCTCTCTTCATCAATATCACCTATCAGAACCACTGCAAGGTGCTGGTTATCCCTTATTACAGGGATGACAATGTCGAAGGCGTGCACAGGTATCTGCTGGTCGCTTGAAATAAAGCTTATGCCGTCAAACCGCAACAGATCCCTCTCCACGTCCAGAAGGTTTATCTGGCTTTTATCATAGCCGGAACAGAGTATGCATTCCCAGTTTTCTTCCAGTTTAAAGAGGAGGATCTTCCCTATTTTCAGCTCTTTGGTGAGAATGGCCTCATAACGGGCCAGGAGGCTCTCCTGCGACAGGTTTTCATTAATCGCCTGTGTCACTTCAAGAAGTGTGCTGAGCTTGAACTTAGTAATCTGCAGACGGTTTACTGGATTATTATCGGCCATATTTCTCCTCGCTCAGTTTTACTTTAAAGTAGTACTTAATTAATCACAAACTATGACCTCACAAAATTACAGGGTTGAGGCGGCAGGCAATACTGATAATCATTCCTTTACCCTCTCTGCATAGGTCTTAGTGCGGGTATCCACCTTTATCTTGTCACCTTCGTTAATAAACAGAGGAACATTTATAGCTGCCCCGGTCTGGATTGTTGCCGGTTTCATCGAACTGGTTGATGATGTGTCCCCTCTGACACCGGGCTCCGTATATGTAACTTCCATTACTACGAAAGGGGGAAGGTCGCATGCCAGTGCAGTATCACTGTCCGCATGATATACTATCTCGACCGGCTGTCCCTCGAGCATCAGCTCCGGAGCCTCAATTAGTGATGGCTCCAGGGTAAGCTGTTCGAAAGTCTCCCTGTGCATGAAATGAAACCCCAGGTCGTCGCTGTAAAGGAACTGGTAGGGTCTTCTTTCCACCCTGGCAATATTTATCTTCACCCCTGCAGAAAAGGTATTGTCTATAACCTTTCCAGTGGTGAGGCTTTTGAGTCTTGTCCTCACAAAGGCAGGCCCTTTGCCCGGTTTAACATGCTGGAACTGTACAATGGTAAACAGATCGTCATTATATTCGATGCATAATCCATTTTTAAAATCGCTGGTTGATGCCATAAAGCTATTATTGAAATTCCGAAAAAACCTTAACTATCGGGTAAAAATAATGAAAAACAGGTATAACACAAACGTTTATCTGATATTTACAAGCGGATACCGCAAACCTTCATACTCAATCAGATCCATCCTTACCGCCCCTACCAGCATATTGAGCCTTACACGAAGAGGGACAAAATTTCTGTCGTTTGAAAACCAGACAGTTATGTCGTCGTCGCTTTTAAACATCCGGCCGGGTTCCGATACCGGGAAGAACTTGAGGGCATGGAATCTGCCCAAACGGGTATTTATCATTTCCGAACCACCGTACCTTATCGATACAGGATAAACCTTGTCGCTGAAGAAGGTATCCATCTCGAGAACGTCACCGGGACGGAATGTGGTGGTCTGCATCGTGTCTCTCAGCTTATAAACAACCGATACCATATCCATTATTCCTGGTGGTACCTCATGCTCTCCCGAAAGCTGGCTGATCACAATGTTGCTGTCCCTGTCGTACAACACCTCGTTATAATAAGTGTAGCTCCCTTCGCTGATGTCACGTATAGCCTTTACCGGCAGTCCTGTAAGGGGATCCATAAAACTCTGATAAACATCGTAAATCCTGAATATTCTGTCTGCCAGTCCCTTAGTGTACGCAATACCTTTCGCATGCAGCACATCCTGGCCGTTGAAAACCGAGGGCTCAAGTGTCATGAGAACTTCGCCTCCTGTCAGAGGTCCGTAATAAATCTGGTACCTCAACATTTCACCCGGGTTATATACCGGATTCCTGTTGCGTGGATCTGCCCTTACGGTAATCTGGGTGATGAGAAGTATTGATATCAGGATGATCCTTGTCTGCATGAAATGAAAATATGGTTGTTAATAAACGTAGCATAATTCAAAAATTGTGCCCAAATTGTTTCAGGATATGGGCTCTGAAAAGCTAAAGCATTTTATTGCTGAAAAGCTAAAGCATTTTATTTTTGGGTGTTGTAGCTATAAAATCCTTGAGGTAGAAAGGTTCAAAATAGGCAGTATCTTCAAATTTTCCTTCCGCGAAAGCTTCATGGGACAACTCAGCCATCTGCATGGCAGAGGGGTATATATCCGGGATAAAATGAGCGTTCGGATGGCTGATCACATCTTTACATTTTATAGAACCGTCGCCGAAAAAAAATATCTTTTGTTCATCAGGAATATCCCTGAAACTGTTATTGTCTATTATCTCAGCGCTGACACCTCTTACCTGCCTGCCCTCATTGCTGTAAAGGGCAGTGTAAACTTCCATACGGCGGGCGTCTATCATCGGGCACAGCAGAGCATTTTCACTATCAGCCTCATTCAGTACCGTCATCTTTTCCGTTTCATTGTTCCCGCCATTACTTTCATGCCGGTGGGGATTAAGCATACTGGCAACTTTCAGTGCCATAAGCCTGAGGGTGTCAAGTGCGATCAGGGGCAATCCCGCCCCGTAACAAATACCCTTCGCTACCGAAACCCCTATGCGCAAACCTGTATAGGAACCGGGTCCGCGACTTACGGCCACAGCAGACAGGTCATCTACTATTAACCCCGTCTCGATTAAAGTTTCCCGGATGAATACTGTAAGCATGGCTGCATGAGATTTTTCAACCACACTCTCCCTGGCAGCTGCGACAGCTCTGTCTGAGGAGAGGGTTACAGAGCATACACCCGTTGATGTTTCAAGGTTAAGAATCAAATCAAATTATTTAAATTTAGTTGAACAATTCCTGTCTGTCCACTACCTTCACCTTCGATCCATGATTGAGTGTTCGTGTTATGGCACTGTAAGGTGCAGCTACCACTTCATCACCTTCCATAAGTCCGTCTAAAATCTCAATGTAATTATTATCCTGTATGCCGGTCATTACCCTTCGCATTACCAAGGTATTGTCACTGTCTACCACAAAGACAACCTCATTCATATTGCTTTCCCTCTCCGGGCCTGCATCTGACTGGTAATTATTTCCAGCGGCTCCCGGGCCTGCATCCGCCAGCAGGAGTGTATCAGTCCGTGTGGTTACGGCCTGAATCGGAACTGTGAGAATATCAGATTTAGTCTTGGTCTGTATATCCACTGTGGCTGACATTCCGGGAAGGAAAGGGAAACGGCCTGCCGGGATATCCGTAAGAAGATGTTCGTAGGATTCCTGCAGTATCAGTACCTTCACCTCAAAATTAGTTATCTGGTCAGCTCCCACATTGGCAATATTTGCTGAATTGGCTATCTCGGTCACTATACCCCTGAAATCCTGTCCCATGTAAGCATCCACTTCAATTATTGCAGTATCGCCATGTTTGACCCTGACAATATCATTCTCGTTAACATCCACCTGCACTTCCATCCGGTTCATATTGGCTATTCTCATCATCTCCGTCCCCGCCATCTGGGCGGTACCTACAACTCTTTCCCCCTGCTCGACGTTAAGCCTCGACACTGTCCCGCTCATGGGCGAATAAATGGTTGTCCTCGCCAGGTTCTCCTCTGCCTCTTCAAGTGAAGCCACTGCGCTTTTAACAGAAAACTCAGAAGACTGGACAGACTGCCTCGCTGCCTCCACTTCCGCTTGCGCTACCCTGTAGTTTGACCTCGCTGTCTCATAATCAGATTCCGATATTGTCTGTTGCTCAAAAAGCCTCCTGCTGCGGTTATAATTCCTTTCAGCCTGCTCATACTGCGCCTTGACCTGGGTGAGGCGTGCATTTGCATTAGCCAATTGTGCCCTTGCGGAGTTGACTGAAGCTTCAGCCCTGTCGCGCATTGATATATAGGTATCGGGCTTGATCTTCAGCAACAGACGGCCCCTCTCAACCTGGTCTCCTTCGGCAACATTCAGTTCAACTATTTCGCCTGACACATCGGGGCTTATCTTGACCTCTGTCTGCGGCCTGACTTTTCCGTTTGCCCTGATCGACTCGACAATAGTACGCATTTCGGCCTTTTCAGTAGCCACAGTTGTTTCAAGTTCCTTGCCGAACCAGCCTGCGCGTTTACCGATTATGGCGAGGACTATCATCACGAGAGCTGCGACCACCAGGTACCTCATTGTTTTTTTTGATTTCATTTCTATTTTTCTTTTATAACGTAATTTGGACTGACAGTGACATATTACTTACAGGGTTATCGGATTTCCGAGGTAGAATTCCAGTATGTTTGATTTGAAGATATACTCATATTTTGCCCTGAGAAGATCAGAACGTGTAGTGGTAAGCTGGGTAAGGGCCTGGTTAAACTCTACCGTGGTAACCATTCCGACTTCATAACGCTGTTCCATATAACGGAAGGATTCCTCTATAGATTCGAGGGCTATTTCCGTTGCCAGGAAATTTTCGTGTGCGGCCACAACATCGGCGTAGGCTTGCTGGATCTCCTGATAAAGCTGATTTTTAGTGCGTTGCATGCTATATTCGGCATATAGCACCCCTATCTGAGCATTGGAAATTGCGTTGTTCACCTGCCATGAGTTAAATATCGGAATGGAAAGGCCAAGGGCAAATGTTGTTCTCTGGTTGTTCCTGATCTGATCCTCAAATGAAGGTGTCTCCCTGTCCGCGTGAGGTCCTGTTACTATCTCCTGGTATCCGCTGCCGTAGTTGGCTGAGAGGAAGAGCCGGGGGCTCCTCTGAGATTTTGCTATGCTCAGCCCGACCTCTGAGCTGGCAAGCTGGTACTCCGAGCTTCTTATCTGCGGCTGGGTTGCCAGGGCAGTTTCGTACACGGGACCGACCTGGTATTCGGGAGAGTGAACGGGTACATGGTCAAAGTCCGGAATCTCTATCTGGAAATCCTCAACATCAGGTAATTCAAGAAGCTGTACAAGTGCAAGGTAGGAGAGGGTGAGCTGGTTTTGTGCATTCACCACCATGAGCTGATCCGACGCTTCCTGTGCCTTTATTTCAAGCAGGTTCCCCTGCGGCAGGCTTCCGGCATCCACCAGCCTCCTGGTTCGGTCCACCTGTTGCCGGGTTATGCCGAGCTGGTTTTCTGCAATCGACAGCAATTCTTTGTTGAACAGTATCTGCAGGTAAGCAGAGGCAATATTGAGCGATATATCGTTTTTTAGCCTCTCCAGGTCGGCCAGATCGGCCATCAGGTTAAGGTCATTCTGCTTTATGGTGTTGGTAACCTGAAATCCATTGAACAGCGTTAACTGGCTGCCTGCATTGAAACTGAATGACCTTGTGTTCTGATCTTCATAGATATTTGTGGCGAAATCCAGCGTACGTCCGTAGTTAAAGCTTTGCTGTGTATTGGCGTTCAGGCTCGGCAGGCGGGCCATTCGTGACTGCAGCAGTGCGTTTTCACTGACCTGTGTGTTCAGTTCCTGTTGCCTGATCACTATATTGTTTTCCAGTGCATAATCAATACATCGGTCCAGCGACCATATCTCCTGTGCCTCTGCCATTGAAGGGATGAGCATTATCGGCATAAGAAGCAGCATTGCATTTGAAATAAGTTTTTTAAAATACATAATTGCGGATTATTTATAAATTACGGACCGGAGAGTTGAAGAGCGGGAAATTCTTTTATTGCCCCGGATAAAACCTTTAATTAAGAAATAGTACCAAAGATAATTATTTAACAATAAATGATTGATTATGATTTTACTATTTTTTGTTAAAACAAGATTAATTGTAATCTGTTGAAAAATTGAGTGATTTTTTATGATATTTACCCGGTTTATTAAATCACAAATGATGAAAAATCAATATCAGGCAATATTATTCTGATATTGAATAAATAATTCCCGGGGGTTTTTCAAATGAGTAAAAGGATCAGAACATATCCTTCGATAGGGGAGATCGCCTTTGTCAAAAGCCGGCGGGCCAGAAAACTTACCCTTTCGGTAAAGCCCTGGCGCGGTGCGAGGGTCACCCTCCCATGGTACGTCGCATGGCGTGATGCCGAAGCGTTTGTAATGGAGCACGCTGACTGGCTGAGGGAAAAGCTACGCAAGGCAAAGAGTTATGAGGAATCGGGATCCGGCCTTCTTGATCCTCTGCTGGCAGCCACTTCCGCAGCTGAGCTGAAGCAGCAGGCTCTCGGCTACCTTCCCCGCCGCACCCTCCTACTGGCTGAAAAGCACGGGTTCAGTTTTCGCCGTGTCAGCGTGAGGAAGAGCCGTACCCGATGGGGCAGCTGTTCATCGGTCAACAATATTAACCTGAGTATTTACCTTATGCGACTTCCCCTTCACCTTATCGACTATGTCATCCTTCACGAGCTGGTCCACACCATCCATAAAAATCACTCCCCCGCTTTCTGGAGCATGCTTGATGGGCTTACCGGCAATGCAAAGGAACTGGCAAAAGAGATAAGGAGGTACAGGATCAGTTAAGGGCAGTCGAACATGCTCCATCCAGGTACAGGATCAGTTGAGGGCGGTCGAACATGCTCCATCCGGGAATGTCAAGCCTGCATCTTCATGAAGGCAGGCACTTCAGAATTGGCCCTCCTGCTGCTCATTGCCGCTTAATTCCTGGTTATCCCTCAGAATATGGATCTTCCCTTTGCGTGGCTTGATCCAGCACAGCTCACCGTTACAGTTTTTTTCTGCTGTGGTGCGCACCAGCAGTTCTTCAATGTCGCCATCTTCCGTATGAACTTCGCACACCAGCTCATAATAATCACCCATAAAGCTTTTGTCAACTATATTACCGCAGATGCAACCTTCATTGTCCTGTTTCACCGCAAAGTTTTCCGGCCTGATTGAAAGCAGGACATTCTTGTTCTTTAACTTTTCAGATCCCTTAAAGGGGAATAATCCGAATGCAGTTTGCAGTCCCCTGTCGGTCACCCTGGCCCTGATGAGGTTTGTCCTGCCGAAGAAGTTTGCCACGTAGGCATTCAGGGGCCTGTTATAGAGTTCTGCAGGAGTGCCTGTCTGGATGCTCATTCCTTTCCTCAGCATGCAGATCCTGTCTGACATTGTCATTGCATCCCGGGTATCATGGGTAACGAACAGCGCCGTAGTGCCGGACTTTTTCAGTATGTCACGTATCTCTTTCCTGATATGAGCCTTAAGCATACCGTCTATGCTGCTGAAGGGCTCATCCATAAGGATCAGCTGCGGGCGGGGAGCAAGAGCCCTGGCCAGGGCTATCCTCTGTTTCTGCCCTCCCGAAAGCTCATGAGGGTATCTTTTCATCAACTCTGACGTACCGGTCAGCCCGGTCATTTCTGCAATACGATCATCTATTTTGGCTGCCGGCAGTCCCCTGAGCCCGAATTCCAGATTTTTTCTGACATTGAGATGCGGGAAGAGAGCGTAATCCTGGAACACCACTCCGATTCCCCGTTTCTCGGGCTCCATAAATACCTTTCTATCTGCTACTGTGCTGCCATTAAGGATCACCCTGCCCGAAGTCGGTTTTTCAAACCCGGCAATGATCCTGAGCAGGGTGGTTTTTCCGCTGCCACTCTCTCCAAGGAGTGCCAGTATTTCACCCTGTGACAATTCCAGTGATACATCATCCACTGCCCGGCCATCGCCTTCAGCAAAACTTTTTGTAATATTCTTCAACACAAGGATGCTCATAATCTTCTGTTTTCATTATTTTACCGGTTACTCATTCTTTACAGGCCCTGCGCCCCGGATTGCAAAGGATTACTCCGGAGGAGGCTTGCGGATCTGTGCCGGCACCCGTCTTCTTCTGGTTATCATCCTGTTGAGCCAGTATGCAGGCAGCATGCCTGTAAGGATAACAATCAGCGCAGCCGGGGCTGATTGTGCAACACGTTCATCGCTGGCATATTCGAAGGCCCTTATGGCCAGGGTATCAAAATTGAATGGCCTGAGGATAAGGGTGAGGGGAAGCTCCTTCAGCACATCGACAAATATCAGCAGTCCCCCACCCAGCAGGGTACCTTTCAGGAGCGGAAGATGGATCTCCCTCAGCGTCCGTTTACCGGTACTGCCCAGAGAAGCAGCCGATTCATCAATACTTTTTGATATCCTTTCATAGCCCGCCTCCAGGCTGTTGTAGCCCACTGCAAGGAACCTGACCAGGTAGGCATAGAGGAGAGCGAAAATCGATGAACTGACCATCCATTGCACTGTCCCTTTATCCAGTGCCGCAACAACCAGATGAACAGAGTCATCCACCCACAGCAGCGGGATCATTATGCCGATGGCCACTACTGCACCCGGAAGTGCATATCCCAGAGTGGCGGTTTTGGAAAGCAGATATACAGCTTTTGATCCTGATACCCGGTGGGAATAGAGGATAAGCAGTGAAACGGCCATGCCTGCCACTGCCGCTGCAGCGGCAAGCATAAAGCTGTTGGCTGCAAGCTTCCAGAAAGAGGTGTTCACCACGTCCGGAGCCGTCTGTATGGTCCATCTTACAAGGGTTGTGAATGGCAGCAGGAACCCGAATAAAAAGGGCAATGAGCATAGCATCGTAATGATCATTGCCACCGGTCTGCCAGGATCACGTTTTCTAACCGGCCTGTAGCTGCCTCCCAGTATATCGAAGCGTGCCCTTCCCCTCTGCAGCCTTTCGGCCATGATAACTGCCAGCACTATCACTACCAGCCAGCCGGCCAGCCTCAGCGCCGTACCTCTGTCTCCGAAAGCGAACCAGGCGGTGAAGATACCCGTTGTGAAGGTCTCAACACCAAAATACCGTACCAGTCCGTAATCGTTCAGCACCTCCATCATTACCAGGGTTACTCCTGCCACAATGGCCGGCCTGGCCATTGGCATGGCTATCCTGAAAAAGGTGTATACCGCCGGACGTCCCATCGAAGCAGCTGTATCGAGGAGTGTAGCGGACTGGTTTATGAAGTAAGCCCGGCAGATAAGGTAAACGTAGGGATAGAGCGACAGGGTAAAAATAATGACTGCCCCGTGAGCCGACAGTATGTCAACAAAGAGGAATGCCCCGGTATCTGTCCCGAAGCTTTTGCGCATGAATGAGTAAAGCGGTGAGGTATAGTCGAGCATACCCGCCCAGGTGTAACCGTTAATATAGGCGGGAACAGCTATAGGCATCACAAGCGCCCATGACAGGAAACCCCGGCCGGGGAATCTGTACATGCTGACCAGCCATGCGGTGCCGGTACCGACAACAAAGGTTCCTGCTCCCACACCGGCCAGCAGCAGCAGGCTGTTCAATATGTAGCCCTGAAGAAGCGAGGATGTGAAGTGATGCCATATCCCGGTTACCGGCCGTAAAAACTCAGAAATAATGACGAAAAGGGGGACAAGGATAATAATGGTTACCAGAAGTGCAGGTGCTATCTTTCCTGTTCCGGGGAACTCCTCCTTGATCCTTCTCAGGGTAGTCCTTACTATCTCCATCCCGCCCTGTTAAAAATTATCATGGCCTGTTCACGATATCCTGCAAGGGTTTCCATTGAAACGGTATCCTCCCTGAAGGAACCCCAACTGAGCAGCATTTCGGGCCATTTCGCTCCTTCGACCACGGGATATTCGTAATTCTTCGATGCTATCTCCTCCTGAACCTCCTTATCCAGCAAAAATTCGATAAGCCGGATACCGTTCGTTACATTGGTTGCAGAGGCCGTCAGTCCCGCACCGCTCATATTGACGTGGGTTCCTCTTCCGGCCTGGTTGGGAAAGAGGATCTTCATCTGAGCAGCCACATTTCTCTCTTCGCTGTTTTGTGAATTATGCAACAGACCCATATAGTAAGAGTTCACAACCGCCACATCACCCAGTCCCGCAGCAATAAATTTTACCTGATCCCTGTCGTTGCCGCGAGGTTCACGGGCCATGTTTTCCACAACCCCGTCGGCCCATTCAAGGGCACCCTGCTCACCATGAGCGGCAATTATTGAGGCCATCAGGGTCTGGTTGTAGTGGCTGTTTGATGACCTTACCAGTACCCTTCCTCTCCATTCTTCACTTGCCAGATTTTCGTAACTGCACAGATTTTCGTGACCGTCCAGATTTTCGTGACCGCCCAGATTTGAAATATCTGTACGAGATGGATCATAAACTATCACCCGTGCCCTTTTCGTCAGACCGGTCCAGTACATGTCGCTGTCACGCCAGTGTTCGGGAACCACCTTCTCCACCACCTCCGACTCCATCCGTCGCAGGAGCCCCCTCTCCTTTGCCAGCAACAACCTGCTGGCATCGGCGGTTATCAGCACATCGGCGCGCGACCGTTCACCTTCGGCCTCCAGCCTGGCAACAAGCTGATCACTGTCCGCTTTAACCAGGTTAACCCGTATACCCGTCCTGGCCGAGAACCGTTCAAGAAGCAGGTTATCAACCTCATAGTGTCGTGAAGAATATACATTAACAACCTCCTGATCAGAGCAGGAGATCAGTAACAACAGGACAAGGGACAAATAAATAAAGCTGCGCATGATTAGTGAAATATTGGATATCTGCAACTTAACAGGTTCAGACAATATTTTCAGAAATAGTGAGAATCTGATTAATGGCAAATTTAATTAAACTTAATAAAAATAACAAAGATGATAGCACAGGAGGGGGACAGAGGACCGAAAAGAGGACAGAGGAACGTAACGAGGAGGTAAAAGACAAATAACAAAAGAAAACCCGAAGCTTTGCTATGATTTTTCGCTATAACATATTTACTTTGCATCGAAATTGAAACCAGCCGGTAATTAAGCAGGTTCCTGTAAAAAGGCCATTATCGTTTGGCAATAATGGGTTTGAAAGCTGCCTGTTTATTATCATTATCCGGATAAAAAGACCATCATTGTCTGGAAAAAACCTGCAGGTGAAATACCGGAAATTATTAAGCAAGTATAAACTTAAAAGAATGAAAAATGCAATCTGACCGTCAGTATGTACAGCCCATAGTTGGTGCAGTAATAAGGCTCCTGTTCTATGCAGCAATAATGTTTGGTATCAGTATGGTTATCCATATCGATTCCGTCACCCTGACCGAAACCGGTAAGTTTGAGGAGGACTCTTTCACTGAATGGACCCAGGAGATCTTTATACTGCTCTGTTCGATAATCTATTTTGCACTTGGACGCTACGACCGGAGCATCACAGGGTTCACCGGAATGCTTTCGGGTATGGCGCTAATGGCTTTCATAAGGGAGTTCAATAACTATTTTCACACCTGGTTCAGGGGAGCATGGCAGATACTTGTGCTCATTGTATTGATTCTGACCATCATTTACATTTACCGGAACCGTGATACCTTCTTAAAGCCCTTTTATGATTATCTTAAGCTGCCTGCATTCGGCGT
>SLKJ01000104.1 GCA_007134675.1 Bacteroidales bacterium | reverse complement strand
GATCTGATAAGAGCATCATTTGAATCATTAAACTCTTCGATGCTGCCTTCCTTATAAACTTCCCCGTCCTGTACCATGATAATGCGGTCGGCTGTTGCGCGGGCACATTCAATGTCGTGCGTGATTATTATGGATGATGTTTTATATTTTTCCTGAACATCATTTATAAGAGAGCTTATTTCATCCGAGGTTACCGGATCGAGTCCGGTTGTCGGTTCGTCGTATAGCATGATCATCGGATCGACAATTATTGTGCGCGCCAGACTTACCCGCTTGCGCATCCCACCGGATAGTTCTGAAGGCATTTTATATAAAGTTTCGCCCAGTTTTACGTTATCAAGGACTTCTGCCACTTTCTCTTCAATTTCTTTCCGTGTCAGGTTCTTCTTTATTCTTTTAAGAGGAAATTCAAGATTCTCCTTAACTGTCATCGAATCGTACAGCGCACCGCTTTGAAAAAGAAACCCGATTTTTTCACGCATCTCTGCCAGTCCTTTGCCGGTCAGTTCGTTCACATCCTGCCCGAACACCTTGATTGTTCCCTGATCAGGGTGAAGCAGCCCGACAATACATTTAATCAAAACCGATTTCCCTGAACCTGATTTCCCGAGCACCACCAGATTTTCACCATTATAAAGTTTTAACGATAAGTTTTTTAACACGGGATCGTTTTCAAAACCTTTCCCCAGATTATCAATTTCAATAATATGCTCCGGCCTCACCGGTTTGTTTTTGGCGATAGTTTTATTCCTGACAGTATTTATATCCGGGCCGGGAGATTCTATCCCTGCCATATGGGTCCTGTTCTCCATTTTCAAAGCATATCAGTTATTTGTACAGCAATCAAATCGATAATAATAACGAACAGTGATGCGAGTACAACTGCCGAAGTCGCTGCTTTACCCACGCTTTCTGTTCCCCGCCCTGCTGTATATCCTTTGTAGCATCCGATAATCCCGATAGCGGCTCCAAAGAAAAATGTCTTAATCACGGCAGGCAGAAAGTCCATAAAACCTATGGCACTGAATGCCTGGGAAAAGAATAACACAAAAGGCACCTCACCTTTTATATTTGCTCCTGCCCAGCTGCCCATGATACCGAGCGCATCAGCATACAGAACCAGGATGGGTATCATAAGGGTGGCTGCCCATACCCTGGTTACTACCAGAAAACGCATGGGGTTGGTAGAGGATACTTCCATAGCGTCTATTTGTTCAGTCACCTTCATTGATCCAAGCTCGGCTCCCATACCAGATCCAATTCTGCCTGCACAGATCAGAGCAGTGACAACCGGTCCCATCTCCCTGATAATAGAGACTGCCACCATTCCGGGCAGCAGTGAAACTGCACCAAAGTCCGCCAGAACCGGACGTGACTGTATGGTAAGCACCAGCCCGATAACCAGCCCTGTCACCGATATTAGGGGAAGTGTCCGGTTTCCGATTTGATAACACTGGTGAAGAAATTCCTTAAATTCAAAGTCGCGTGAAAATGTTTCTTTGAATGTATTAAACAGAAACAAAAAAAACTCACCAATCTCCGAGAAGAAAAGAGTTGCTATCTGAGTTTTTTCGATGGTATTCTCACTTAGCTTTATGACCCTTTTTTTTACATCTGGCAGTCTTACGAATTTCTTAAATACCGGATTAAATTTATTCACTTTACTGGATTATAGTTAAAGAAAAGGTTTTGAAATTTGCTTAGCCTGTCCGGAGTTAATTAAAATTCCAGATCAGATAGTTTGAATGATAAATACCGTGACTGCTTAACAAATTCCTTAAAATTAATTTCTTAGCGCTCCGTCCGGGATCATTTTTTTAGTATTTTGATAATAGGTTCAATATGTATCAATGGCGGCATTGTATCACCCAGCAAAAATCCCCAGGGTTTTAAAGACTCAATATTGTCAAAGATCAGTTTGGCAATGGCAAGGAGGGGGATGGCAAGAAACATACCGGATATTCCCCATAGAGCATACCCGGCAATCATAGCAATTATAGAGAAAAGCGCATTTATTCTGACTCTTGAAGCTACTATTTTGGGAACAATGTAGAAGTTATCAATTATCTGGATGAATATATGGAACAATAATACATAAAACATATAAGCCGGTGACTTTGTAATCAGCGCCAGTGCCATGACCAGCGCTATCCCGATGAATGGACCTATGTAACTAACGTTCAACAGTGATACGGCTACACCTAGCAGGATGGCGTAATCAATTCCCAGGATAAAAAAAGCGCCGGTATACAAGATTGCCAGGATAAGAAACTCTGCAAACCGGCTTACCTGTGAGAATAGCAGGGTGCCCAGCACTGAGAGTACTATTATTGTAAATATAGTAATGATAGTAATGGCCACTACCCTGTTTATTTTAATCCGGACCATCAGATTTACTAAAGGGTGGAGCACTATCGCAATAATAATCGAAAAAATTAGAGGGACTATTATACCTTGTGCAATGTATAATAGTATAAACAGGGCAAATAAACCAATTAGAATGGTTGCAGCCTTTACATAGGATGATAATTTTAATTCATTGCCGTTCACGACCGATATGATATATTTCCTTTATGCAAATATTAATCTTTTCAGGATGGGAAGTATTACATAAATAGTTTTAAGAGTTGCATAAGTCACATACGGGGGTACAGCACTTATGTTACTGCGCAAACGGGAGAGCAGATTGTTGCCGATGGTAATGGGCAAACAGGAGAGAATATGATTTGGGATTTTTATGCCTTGGCTGGCCTTTTGTTCAGGTAGAATGAGATCAGGTCCAGAAGTTCTGTTCTTCTGACGGGCTTTGACAGGTAATCATCGCAGCCGGCATTAATGCATTTTTCCTTGTCGCCTGACATGGCATATGCTGTAATAGCAATGACAGGTACGTCCGGCTTGACTTCCTTGATCAATTTAGTTGCCGTAATTCCGTCCATTAAGGGCATCTTGATATCCATCAGAATAATTCTTATATCATCATTATCGTTGAAAAGTGTTACCGCCTCCTTTCCGTTTTCGGCATGAACAATAGTGGCACCGGTTTCTTCAATTAATTCATTTATGAAAAGAAAATTGGTTTCTTCATCTTCTGCTACCAGTATTTTGATGCCATTGAAGTTATAGGTGTCAAATGTTTTCATATTTCTGATGTTTTCAGGATTATCTTTTGATTTGTATGGAATGGAAAAGTAAAAAGCAGAACCTTCGCCGGCCTCTGATTTAAGCCATATGGATCCTCCAAGCATTTCGGTAAGTGCTTTACAGATTGGCAGTCCCAGTCCGGTCCCCCGATTGACTTTTTTATCGTTGCTGCTTAACTGTCTGAAACGTTCAAATATAACTTCGTGGTGGAGTGAATTAATTCCCGGCCCACTGTCTTTAACATAAAATTCAATAAATTTTTCATTAAGCCGGTAACCAATTGTGATCGTGCCTTTATCAGTAAACTTAAATGCATTGTGGACCAGGTTGGTGATGATCTGCTTGAATTTTACCGGATCTGTGATTATTGTTGCCTGGTTGTCGGGAAGTCCGTATGATATTTCTAAATCAACAATTTTGTCCTGAATAAGTGGGGTGTAGATCTTTTCTATTTCGGAAATGGTTCTGTTTATATTTATCTCTTCCTCATGCAGGTTCATCTGCCCGGTCTCTATTTTAGCAATATCAATTATATCATTTATCAGGTTCAGCAGTTGGTGACATGAACTGTTTATTATCTTTGTGAAATTCTCACGTCTCTCCTTACTCAATGCCGGGTTAAGCATTATTTCCGAAAAACCAATGATTGCATTCATTGGGGTGCGTATTTCATGGCTCATGTTGGCAAGGAATGCTGTTTTCAGTTTATCACTCTCTTCTGCTTTCTGCCATGCTTTCTTCAGTTCTTCATTGATGATTTTTATTTTCTTGTTGCTTCCTGACAGCTCCTCGTTAAGGGTCATGTATTCGTCATTTTGTTCTTTGAGCCTGATTTCATTTTCTTGGATTGCCTTTTCAGCTAATTTTCTTCTCGTAATATCAGAGAATATAACGGCAAATTGTCCTTTACGAGGACTAAATGCCCAGACATCGAAATATTTGCTAATGGATTTTGAGTAGTTTTCATATTTTACCGGGTTACCGGTATTGGCAACGCTTCCGAAGATTTCTATCCAGTATGGTTCAGTGTCCGGCATTACCTCCAGCACTGTCCGCCCGACCAATGTCCCGGCTTTAACCCCCGTAAGCTTTTCAAATGCAGGGTTCACATTAAGATAGCGATAATCTATAGGTTTGCCTTCCTTATCGTTGATAACCTCATGGAGAGCAAAGCCCTGTGTCATATTATTGAACAATTGACGGTACTTTTCTTCGCTTTCGCGGAGTGCTTCTGATGCAATTTTATTTTCCGTAATGTCGCGGGTAACTCCCTGTATACCTGTCATAACCCCATTTTCATCCCTGATGGCCGAAATATTCATGGAAACCCATAGATCACGCCCGTCTGCATGGTATTGCTGTACTTCCAGAAGCCGTGTCCTTTGAGGGTCAGTACCAGGGTCAGCTTCTTTTTTAATTTCTTCCGCGAAAGCTTCTCTCAGTTTATTTAACGATTCAGGAGGGTGCTTCTCCTCCAGTCTTCTCGCCATGTGCTGTTCCGGTGTAAATCCCAAAATATTTTCAACTGAGGGACTGACATATGTGGTTTTGAGGCTCATGTCAGCTGTCCAGACAATATCTGACATGTTCTCAGTTAGCTGCCTGTACTTTTTTTCGCTTTCGCGGAGAGCCTGTTCGGTTTTTCTTATATCTTCTATGTCAGTTCCGATACTTAACATGGCCGGTTTTCCCGACCAGTCTATCATCTTGACATATAGCTTCAGGGGGAATGTGGTGCCGTCTTTCCGGTAATGTAATGCTTCAAAAGTTGCTTCGCCTTTCTCCCTGATCTGTTCTAAACGGGTTTTTATTAGTTCCCTGCTTTCGGGAGCATCAATCTCTGTGATACTTTTTTTTAGGAACTCTTCTTTGGTAAAACCATGCAGCTCCAGGTTTCTCTTGTTTGTATAAACAAAATCTCCATTCACGTCATGCACGGTTATTGCACCAGGTGCCAGATCGAGCATATCTGCCATTCTGGTTATTTCACGGCCTGCTTCATTTCTGGATGTAATATCTCTGCAGAAACAGGCAAACAACCCCCCTTCCTTAGCCATGTATGTTGTTGATATCTCAACATCAAAAACGGTACTGTCTTTTCTTCTGTGTCGTGTCTCAAATAACTCGCCTCCTTTTTCAATGATCCTATTTATTCTGGCAGAGGTTGCCTCAGGACTTTCATTATCGTCAATATCGGATATGGCCATCCCTATAAGTTCGTTCCGCGAATATCCGGTCATGCTGCAGTATGACCGATTAACATCGATAATCTTCCCGTTTGAATCAACAATCATGAATCCGTCTGTTGTTGTCTCTATAATGGTCCTGAGGTAATTGTCTTTGTAGTTTATAGACTGATCATGATTATTCGCCTTATTAAAAAGCTTTGCCCCCTGATCCTTAACCCTGTTGCTTTTTGATCCCATTCGATACCGGATTTGCGATATTTAGTGTGAAAAAAATCCATTAAGTACCCTGAATAATTGAAGAACCTTGCTCAGCCGCGAATACCTTAGCCCGGTTTCTTTGCGCATCGATGAACTGATAATGTCAATTGCATTATATTGGTTAAACCAACTTTTTTATGAAGCCCTCGTTATCTAATCATTTGTAAAAATAGAAAAATACCATTAATATATGCATTGTTAGTTTATTTGTATTATCTGGGTGTGGTAATTAATAAGTTTTTTTAAACGGATTATCACTGGTTTATATGTTCTCTGTGCTTATGGACTGAAATATTTTTGTGATATATTTTTATATTGTAAAAATTAGATTACTTTTGCATCCCTCAAGCGATTCCGGAAGCAACGGTTTATCCGGAAATGCCAGGCAAGATGAAAATTATTTTCTTTCTTTTTTTGAAATATCGGAAAACATTTTTATCTTTGCAGTCCCTAAAAAAAGCAATTGTATAGGTTAGTAATGGAGGTTGGTATTTTTTAGGGTTTTTTAATGTTAGAAAGAGTTCTTTGAAAAGGTTGGAGAGTACAATTTAAGAACCGAGAATAAGTTAATTTTTTTGGTAACAAAGGATTTCAATCTTGAGCATATTTAACTTTTTTTTTACAACGAAGAGTTTGATCCTGGCGCAGGATGAACGCTAGCGGCAGGCTTAACACATGCAAGTCGAACGGTAACAGGGGTAGCAATACCTGCTGACGAGTGGCGCACGGGTGAGTAACGCGTATGCAACCTACCCTGTACAGGGGG
>SLKJ01000201.1 GCA_007134675.1 Bacteroidales bacterium | reverse complement strand
AAGCGTTTTTATGTTTCTGGCCATTTTGATTTCACTGATGGGTTTATACGCTCTGGCCTCTTTCGTAATATATGCAAGGGTAAAGGAGATAGCTGTCAGAAAGGTTTTGGGAGCCGGGCAGGGTACTATTCTGAAAATGATTGTTTCAGAGTTCACTATTCTTTTGCTGGTGAGTACCCTGCTGGCATGGCCGATTATGTGGCTGGCAGTTAACCGCTGGCTGGAAAATTTTGCTTACCGGGAGGAGATTAATTATTTTTTCTTTCTGGCAGCCTCGCTCATTTCGCTGGCTGCAGCAGGGATAACCATATCTTATCATGCCTACAGGGCAGCTTCTTCAAATCCTGCCCATGCCCTTAAATACGAATAAGGGAAATTCAAATCGTAAAACCAGGGGTTCTTTAAAAACTATAAACCACTCCTCCTCTGACTATGGGGTTCCTGACGGGACTTTCAGCATCAAGCATTATATCATATAATATCATACCATAAGCCTGCGTCCTTTCCGTGAGATTATAGCGGTATCCTCCACCTACGGGTAAACCTGTAATCCACTTCCTCACTCTCCTCCCGTCAGGGCCAATTTCGGAAGTTGCTACATTGCTTGCCTCAAATTCTCCATGTATGAAAACGTTGGGCATGAAGGTCAGCTGCATAAATATCCTGTTGCCATAAGCATAACTGCTTGGCCTTGTTCTATATTCCCGGTATGAGTAGAAGGGAGAAATGCCTGCATCAAGTATTCCAACCCGGTAACCAAGAAGGGGAGCAACATCTATGTACAGAACCTTATCATAATGTACACCGATACTTCCTCCGGTATAAACCTGGGCACTTACTTTATAATAATCAATACAAAAAATAACAGTTATCAATAGCAGAAGTGGTTTAATTCTTTTCATGCGTACAAATCAGGTTAATCAAATTAATATTCAATGAATTATATTTTGCACCTAATGCATATTCAGTGTTACAAACGCATGGAACCCCCATGGTTTATTGACCTTCGGTCGATTCTACATGTAATTATTTGTTCATTTAGCAATCATTGTCGGATGTAGAATTCATTTTATTTTGTCAAAAAACCAATATACAAAAAATTTGATTAATAGATATCCTGTTATTGTTTTCCTATGGTTTTAATAGCTTATTATAGTTATTAAAAAAGGGAATTGAAGTTTTCCGGAGTTGGGTGATAATAATTTCTTTCCTTTTAATATATTAGCAGCAACATACCAAAATTTTTAATTATGAGAATATATCTTTTAAAACTTGGATTAGTTTTTTTGTCTTTGGTTCTTCTCAGTTGTACCTATTCCTCCGAAGATGACAACTGGACTCATTTCAGGGGAAGCGACCTTCGCGCAATTGCCTCAGTTGAAAGTGTTCCGGTTACCTGGGATGATCAAACCAATATCAAATGGAAGACCCCTGTACATGGAAGAGGATGGTCATCACCCGTGGTATTCGGAAACCAGGTGTGGGTAACAACTGCTACGCCTGATGGCAAGGAATTGTATGCTGTTTGCCTGGATTTCAATACCGGTGAGATAATATTTGACATCAAATTGTTTTCATTTGATACAGCAATCAGAAAACATGATGTGAATAGCTTTGCCTCTCCAACCCCTGCTATCGAAGATGGTTTTGTTTATGTGCACTTCGGCAGTATGGGTACGGTGTGTATTAACACCAGTGATGGTTCAACCGTATGGGTACGGACTGATCTGGAATGCGACCATGTTCAGGGACCCGGCTCATCAGCTTTTTTATACAATGATTTACTGATATTGCACTACGAAGGTGTAGATGTCAGATTTATTGTTGCCCTTGATAAATTCAGCGGTGAAACTGTATGGAAAACCTATCGTCAGGAAGAACCCTACGAGGTCATTTCCCGGATTGGCAGAAAAGCTTATGTTACTCCTCTTCTTATTAATGTAAATGGAAGGGATATGATAATTTCAAATGGTTCTGCAATTATTAACGCTTTTGATCCCAATACCGGAGAAGAGATATGGAGTGTTATAAGAGGAGCTGAATCTACTGTATCAATGCCTTTTGAAGAAAACGGTACAGTCTTTTTTGAAACAGGGTTTATGATAGATGAGGACAGATCCAGATTTTCTGAATTAATGGCTGTAGATCCTGACGGAACGGGAGATATAACGGAGACAAATGTATTGTGGACAAAACGTGTCCCCATATTGCCAAGAGCAACCCCGGTAATCAGGGATGGGTTGATTTACACTGTTGATACACAGCGTAATATGGTTTGCATTGATGCTTCTAATGGTAAAGAGTTATGGTCTCACAGGATAAGAAGTGAAGTTAATTCATCTCCTGTTTTTGCAAATGGAAAAGTGTTTTTCAACACAAGAAGAGGTGAAACCATTGTTATAAAGGCGGACAGGGAGCTGAATATCCTCGCCGAAAATAAGCTGGATGGTGATATATGGGCCACTCCTGCTATTTTAAGAAACAGCATTTTGATGAGAACGGACAGTTACATTTACAGGATAACCGATATGTAAATATTACTTACATTACATAATCTCACTCCAGCCGTGAATAATTCCGGTCAGCTGTCAGACAAGTTCTGCCTCAAGCCTGATGTTAGTTGCTTTAAGTGCTTTTGAAACCGGACAGTTTTCCTTTGCGTCATTGGCAATTTCAAGGAATTTTTCCTTGTTGATCCCGGACACTTTCCCTTCGGTTTTAAGAAGTATTTCAGTAATTGAAAAACCATCTCCGGTTTTATCAAGTGTTACTTCTGCTTCTGTTCTTATCTCTTCAGGATTGAATCCAGATTGATCTAATGAATGGGCAAAGGCCATTGAAAAACAGCTGGCATGCGCTGCTCCAATGAGTTCTTCGGGACTTGAACTTGATTTGTCATCTTCAAAGCGGGATGTAAAACTGTAGGCTCCTTTATATCCGCTTGTTTTCAATTGGAATTTGCCATTACCTTTGGGAAGGTTGCCTTCCCATGTAGCATTTGCAAAATGTTTGCTCATAATAATAATCTTTTATCGATTTAATATAATGTTTTATTGCCTTTCAATTCTTAAAACATTTGTAAAGAACTATTTGTTCATTTATTCATAGAAAAATTTTAGCTGTTTCATCTGAAACAGTTTGTCTTGATATTTCGTAACAAGTTATAAATGTTGATAAAATCCTGACAAATGAAGCTAAAATCAGTATATCAGGTAAAAAGTAAGTTGAAAATCCCGGCAGCCGGATTATTACTGATTACCATACTTGCCTTTTGTGCCTGTTCAAGAACAGTATATGTTCCTGTACTCAAACCGGCACCTGTTGATGTTGGTTCTCATATTCAGTCAATTGCTGTTGTTGATAGAGCTACCCCTGAAAAACCTGAAGAAGCGGTTGTTGGAAATATTCTTACCGGGAGCATGCCGGGTCTCAACCGTGAGGCGGCGCAGAGGGCTATTGACGGACTAGTGAGGAATCTTGATAATTCATCCAGATATGTTGTCATTCGCACAGCTGAGAGGTTAACTACTCCTGCTCCCCGAGGTAATTGGCCTCCTCCTTTGAGTTGGAGTGAAATTGAGTCTCTTGCTGCCACTTACAATACTGATGCAATCCTGGTGCTGGAGTCATTTGATTCTGATTTTATTGTAACTGAAGGGTCATCTGCGGTTACTCCAAGGTCTGAAGGCGGGCCGGTTTTAAGAAGAAAATTCTATGCTGAAGGTGTAGCCGGTATCAAGCTTGGGTTCAGGTTGTATGACCTTCAGCAAAAGGCCATTTCCGATGAATATATGTTTAATCATAATGCCCGCTGGCAGGCGGAGGGAAACGCCCTGCAAATGGTTGTCGGGGGATTGATTGATCACCGGCAGGCTGTCAATGAAGCCAGTTTACAGTCCGGGATCATCTATGCCGACCGTATCAGTCCCAAATGGATCAGGCTGAACCGTGACTTTTTCACTAAAGGAAGAGGTAACCGTGATTTCAAGATCGGTGTTCGCAGGGCTACAGTCAATAACTGGGAAGGGGCAAGGGAGGCCTGGCATGAATCGGTTAATTCCCGGCGAAGGAAAACAGCTGGACGCTCAGCCTATAACCTTGCACTTATGTATGAAATAGCCGGTGAACTTGATATAGCAAGGGAGTGGGCTCAACATTCATATACAGATTATGGTATCAGAAAGGCCAGATCATATGTTTCAAAACTGGAGAGGCGAATAAGGGAAGAAAGGATCACTGAAGGGCAGTTACGGTAAAATTTATGCTACCAGATAGAATTACATCCATTAAAATTAAATCCCTATTCTGTCCGGGTATGACTGGTCCTAATATTAATCCTGTTTTTGTATCAGGGAATAACCGATAATACTATTTTACCTCTTACTCTTTCGCTTTCAATAATTTCATGGGCCCTGGCTCCCTCTTCGAGCGGGAAGGTCTGTTGTACAAATGGACGCACAAGACCTTTTTTTATGTAATCGGCAATTATCATAAGATCCCCTCCCGATGGTCTTACCATGATGAAACCTGCTTTTTTGCTTCTTAGGAAATTGAGAGCCTGGTAGAAAAAGAGACCGTTATTCGGGATGGTGGAGACATATAATCCTCCTTTTTCCAGTATTTTGCTGCACCTCCTGAATGAACTTTTTGCCACTGCGTCCAATATCCTGTTGAACCTGGTACTTATCTTTGTAAAGTCTTCGCTGTTATAGTCTATTACCCGGTCAGCTCCCAGGTTTTTCACGAATTCAGTGTTTCTGGCACTGCATACGGCAGTAACATATGCTCCCCGGGCTTTGGCAATCTGAACGGCAAATGAACCAACTCCACCGGAGGCTCCATTGATCAGCACCAGGTCGCCTGGTTTGATGCCTCCTTCTTTCCTGAATGCCTGCAGGGCCGTGAGTGCTGCAAGCGGAACAGAGGCAGCTTCTGTCATGTTGAGCCCTTCCGGGATATGGCACAGATGACTTTCCCTGACGGTTGTAAACTCCGCATAGCCTCCTCCTTTTATCGATAGCATGGCAAAAACTTTATCTCCCGGCCGGTATAGCGATTTTTTTGGCGACTGCTCCACTGTGTCTGCTATATCACCACCGAGTATGCGGGGGAATTTCTTTCCGCTGATGAATTTCATTGAACCGTTACGGATCTTGTAATCGACAGGGTTGACTGCTGTGGCATGGATCCTTACAAGTATCTCTCCCGGACCGGCAGCGGGAATTGCAACTTCCTGTATCCTCAATTGTTCCGGTCCGCCAAACTGATTTATTGTTAATGCTTTCATAAGTATAAAAAGTATGTTTGATCAATTTATTTAACAACATGTTACATATTCATACAATCTCACATGCAAATTGCTTATCATTTGTTCAATAACCCCGCTGCCTGTCCACTGTGTTTAATAATGGCCTGTTTTCAATTGTGCGGTGATAGTTTTCAATAATCTGGGGGGCTACTGATCCGGGATCTGGCAGGCTGGCTATATGCGGGGTGATGAATATTTTTGGATGGCTCCAGAACGGGTGGTCAACCGGGAGGGGCTCCTCTCTGAAAACATCCAGGCTGGCACCATCCAGGTGGCCTGAATCCAGCATTTCTATCAGCTCTTCATCAACAATATGACCACCCCTGCCCATGTTTATAATCCAGGACTTTTCGGGTAACATCTTCATAGTGCTTTTATTAAGTATGCCATAGGTTTCGGCAGTGAGCGGCAGCAGGCAGATAAGGATATCTGTATTGTTCAGGAATTTTTCCATTTGCCCGGATCCGTAGTACTTTTTATATGGCACTTTATTTCCCCTTGTTCTTGCCCAGCCTGAGACTTTAAACCCCGAATTTTGGAGTTTCGAGAGTATATGACTCCCTATAGTGCCAGCACCCATCAATCCGATCCTTACACCGGAAATGCGCATATACATCCTCTTTTTCCAGATTCTCAACCGCTGGTTTTCCTGAAAATAGGTCAGTAGCCGCAACCGGTTCATAATTACTGCCAGGGTATATTCAAACATATCGTTCGATAACAAAGGGTCTGTTATGCGAACGATCCTGATGTGCTCGGGCAGGAATTTGTCATTAATTATGTGATCAACTCCTGCACCCATGGATGAAATGGCTTTCAGCCGGGGGTATTCGCTGAAAATGCCGTGAGGATAATTCCATGCCAGGGCAAACTCAATGGCTGATTTGTCTTTAACTTCATTATGTGTTATCACATCAATTGCAGGATCAGCTTTTTTCAAGGCTTTAATCCACGGTTCCAGGTTTTTTATATCGCTTACTATAACAATAGGCATAATTTCTATGATTTTTGTCCGTGACCCTTTTTTCTCAGCCAGTAAAGGCCTTTTATGCCGCGTTTTATGTCGTCTGTTATCAGCAGGATAATGGTCTTTCGATATAGGCCAGTATACCCCGGCAGGGCCAGTGTCAGGATTACCGGAAACATTATTAATCTGTAATGTAAAAGCTTATGGTATCAGCGGCATAGTTGTGATTTATATTTTT
>SLKJ01000158.1 GCA_007134675.1 Bacteroidales bacterium | reverse complement strand
TATTATCTCTGGTTGTGGTTCCTATCAGGTGGACCCATCTGTTGGGATGTTTGTCAGGATCAGCAAATACGTGAATATTGCCAATCCACCCGTGATATATTCTATTTGTACCAACAACACTATAAACATCTACATTCATGGGCTGTGCGGGCCAGTGTCCCCCCATGGAAAGGCGAACATCACCCCCCACCAGATTTTGCCGGTGAACATCCGGACCGATAATATCCTCACGTTTTGACCAGATCATATAAGGATGTTTACGATCTTTTAAATAAATACGCAAAATCTCTTCATCCCACATTTTGGAGTAATCGGGTTGCCTTATTACAGGATTATCAATCCGATTGACTATCTGATCCCCTTTCAGATTTAAAACCGAAACGGTAGTGTCCCGAAACATTTGTTCAGGAATCACACCGGCAGGATATATAAACTGTGGTTGAACTATTTCATGCGGAACATCACTATTAGCCCACAATAGTATCTCTCTCACACCTGATCCATCAGGATAAAAATAAAAGTATTCATGGACCCATTCGTTAAAGATGATCCGGTAATTAGGGTCGTTTAAAGCATATCTCCACAGAATAACCACACGGGCGGGAGTATTTTCAATAATTTCTGCTTTTGAATAACGATTCTCCTTGTCCTGCATGGGTTCCGCGCATCCCATTGTTGTATGGCCCCATGACTCCACAAATTGGTAGGTGACTGCCATATTTTGCAAATCCCACCATGGAATATAGCTGGCATGCTCCCAGAAAACAAATTTTTCTCCACCCGGAAAGTCTATGACTATAGCATCCCCCTCTTTACCTCCAAAACTGTAAACCTTCTCATGTGCAATTAAATCACTTTTCTTCTCAGGTATATAAAAGGTGAAAGGTTGTTCAGAGGAGCCTATTATTATATTATTCTTATCATGCAGAAAACTTTTAATAGTATAATTCCCGTGAGCCAGATCATTGAGATCTATATTTTTAAAGCATGGTTGAAAAACATATTCTGTTAGTGAAGCCATTTGATCTCTTGCAATCAATGTTTTATTGTGCCAGAGTTCCAATCTAAGATGAGTGTCGTTGAGTGTGCCGGGAACAACAACCGGGCTTACCTTTATGTAATCCGCGGCTTTGTTGTCTTTGTTATATACAGCAGACAAATCAAATTCGACAAAAGGGGGCACTCGTGTATCGTATGAAGTACGATACAGAGTTGAACCAGTACTTTTATTAATCAGACTGAGATTGAATACCTGGCGTTCTTCAAATCTGATTGGTATGCGGGAAGAAAAAACTTCTTCCTCTCCGGCTATGCTGATTGCCTGCCTTGTGTAGGAAACTTCAGCACCATTAAAATCAGTTGTTTTTATTACTATGTCTATAGGAACATCGTTTTTACCATTATTCCGAAGTGTAATCTGGATGGGATTATCACCAAAAAATTGGGGTTTATGCCAGATACTTCCATTATAATTTGCATACGCCTCATGGAAACTAAGATTTGTAACCTGAAGCTGATCCTGATCGAAAATCAAATCTCCATATTTTGTCGGTTCAATATGGTTATCCGATATTTCACCCCTTATATTGCTCTGAACCGGAGACCACGCACTTATTTCTCTTGTTCCCTCCACTCTAATACCCCTACCTCCATAAGTAAATTCGGCATGCCGGTCACGAACAATATTTAAACCCCATGTAGTTCCAGGTTTTATTTTTTCATCATAAATCCGGTCAATCGCAATAGCTATCTCTCCGGTCCATCTATCTTCATATTTTTGTGTTTTTGCCCAATATTCAGTATTCCACCTGTCATCACCCCGGATATAGGAAATTGAATGCTGAACGGGTCTCTCAAGCCTGGTAGCATAAGTAACACCATTACTATTTACGACAAACCTGATAATGTCTTTATGATTATGCAAGACATCCAGCAATATTTCAATACGATCATCGAAAAGAATATCCCGATGATCATAACGGAATGTTTCTGCCCTTACCTTTTCCATGTCAGGTTCAAAACATTCAAAGCCGATATATAAATAACGTCCATCATGAACAGCCCATGCTTTTGTCTGATGGATTGCCTTTGTCTCGCCATTAACGATTGAAAACCCGGTGAGCTCATGAGCATTTTTCCACGCCTCATCATCTAGTTTACCGTCAATCACTGGAGGTTGACTTATTTTTTTGCAGAAAGCAGATTTTATCGGGAAATTCTCAGGTTCTTTCTTCATCATATCCAGATATTTTATCTGGGCAGATAAATCGCCGAAAAAAATAATTTTTAGCACGGCAAGAAATAGAAACAAATAAATATTCGATTTTTTCATATAGTACACATACAAATTACCACGTGGGAATTAATTCTTAAAAATAGATGTATATATTGTCATTTCCAAATTTTTTTGAACTAATTTTATTGTTCTAACATTTAAGACTATTCCAAAATATGTGGTTTCACAATTCATCACCGGTCCACGTAATTAAGCATATCCTTTACAATTTCGGGATACTCATTGGCAATATTATATCGCTCATAAATATCATTTTTCAAATTGAATAATTCAATTTCGATTTCATTATTTTGATCCCTGGCTAATACAATTTTCCAATCCTCTTTTCTATAAGCAAGCCGTCTGCCCCGATGTTCAAATACCATATCGAAAACCTGTGACGATTCATTTTGTCCCAAGAGAAATTCTGAAATGTCTACCCCATCTATTTTTTCTTCATTATTCACTCCGGCTAAGCTGAAAATTGTAGGCTTCAGGTCGATACTTCGAACAATTTCAGAAGACACCTGGCCTGGATTAATCCTCCCCTTCCATCGAAAAATAGCAGGGACCCTAAATCCTCCTTCATAGACTTCAAATTTCCCGCCTCTTAAAAGGCCTGCGGTCCCATGATGCCACATTTTTATTATTTCAGGGTCATAGCGTGGTCGATCCATGTGAATCATAGGACCGTTATCAGAGGCAAATATCACGATGGTATGTTCTTCAATCCCTAATTTATCAAGTGTTTGTAATATTTCTCCAACACTCCAGTCCAATTCTTCAATAACGTCACCATATAAACCAGCAGATGATCTCCCTTTGAAATCCGGCGAGGCATCGATAGGTACATGAGGCATGGTATAAGCCAAATATAGAAAAAATGAATTATCCTTTTCGTTTTTAATAAATTCTATGGCTTTTTCAGTGTACCTTTTTGTATTGGTTTCCATAGATGTGCCTTCCTCTATTAATATATAATTTTGATACAAAGGCAGTGGTGGTCCGCTCAAATATTCATTACCTGGTGCACTGACACTGTTATTATCGTTGCTGTATGGTATACCATACCAATAATCAAAACCCTGTTTCATAGGAAAAAATTCCGGAAGACTTCCCAGGTGCCATTTTCCAATGATTGCGGTGGAATAGTCCGCAGCTTTTAAGCCATCAGCTATTGTGATTTCTGAAAGCGGTAACCCATCTGTACTTTTATTGTTGTATACTCTAACAACTCCAGCGTTAGAAGGGTATTTCCCGGTAAGTAAAGCGGCTCTTGAAGGAGAACAGACTGATGACGCAACATAAAATGATGTTAGGCGTATTCCTTCGTCTGCCATTTTATCCAGATTAGGAGTTTGAATCAGGGGATGTCCGTAACATCCAAGATCCCCATATCCCATATCATCGGTAAAAAGTATAATAAAATTGGGTTTTTCAGAAGAAAATGCAACTGTTGAAAATGCTAAAGCGTGTAAAGAGCCAAGTATTACTTTAAAGAAACTCATAATAAATCAATTTTAATTAAATATCCAAATTGAATTTTTTAAACCGGAATTACTCCAGTCACTTTACCATCGGCACCAACCAACCGAACACCGCGCTCGCTCAGATAGTCGTTCCACGATTTCATGGTCTCGCGTGAGGGCGGCTTTACAGATTCGGGCAAATTGTCGGTAAGGCCAAATCGTTTTAGCTTACCGCGCCATAGATCAAAGTAAGGCAGCAACTCTACTCCTCGAAGATTCGGAAGGCGGCGTGTCAGCGCTACAATGCCATCAAGATGTTCCTGGTGAGCGTTATGGTCAGGAATCATAGGGCAACGCAACAGGATGTCAGCGCCAGTGTCATGTAGTTGTTCCAGTCGTTTCAGGATGGTGGGCAGTTCACTTCGGGTGAAAGTGAAGTGCCGGATCGGATCAGATTCCTTGTAGTCGAAAAGCCATAAGTCCACGACGGGGCGAAGATAGTCGAAGTCTTCCTTATGGGCAAAACCCGAAGTGTCGACACAGCAGTGAATACCCTCATTCCTGGCGGCCCGGAGCAGAGCCTGAAGAAACTGAGGTTGCATGAGTGGTTCACCTCCAGACACGGTGATGCCACCACCAGATGAAGCGTAGTAATCGCGGTCGCGCAACACAACCTCCAGCACTTCATCAACTCCTGCATCATAACCAACCATCACGAGGGCTTTCGGGTAGCACACGGGAGCACAGTCGCCGCAATCCGTACATCGGTCACGGTTCACCACGGCCTTACCCTCGGAGTCCATCGAAATCGCCATGGGTTTGCAAACCTTGATGCATTCTCCACAACCAATGCACGTATCAACGGTGTAGGATAGCTGCGGAGCAGGATTCTGGCTCTCCGGGTTGCTACACCAGAGACAACGTAACGGACAACCCTTCAAAAACACCGTAGTGCGAATGCCGGGTCCGTTGTGAATGCTAAATCGCTGGATATCGAAAATACGTCCTTTATTCATACACTGTTCTTAAAAATGCTCGGTTCGGGCAATGAACTCCTCCTGCATCGCCGGAGTAAGGTTTATAAAAAACTCGCTGAATCCGGCAATACGCACAACAAGATCGCGATATTCCTCCGGGTTCTCCTGCGCCTTGCGGAGGGTGGCGCTGTCAACAATGTTGATCTGGAGTTGCTGGCCACCCTTCAGAAAATAAACATTCAACATCGATTGCAACTTCTCGCGCATAACAGGGTCGGTAATCATACCGGGGTGAAACCGAATGTTAACCTGGTAGCCGCTTTGCCAACTCCTTGCCGCGTCAAGCTTGCAGACAGAATTAAATGTGGCGGTTGGACCGCTGCGCTCATGACCGGCAGAGACGGCAACAGAGTTGGCTAAGGGTGTGCCGGCCAGCCGGCCATCAGGTGTAGCAAGGGTGTTCTGGCCCTGTCTGACGGCCCCGCTTCTGACAATGTGTGTGTTGCCAAAGATACTGCCATCACGTGGATCACGACAAATCTCGCGTAGCGGCTCGTCACGTAACTGCTCAACCAGGCCGATAATATCATCCACGCGTGGATCGTCATTGCCGTGTTTGGGGGCGGTAAGCAGCATGGCTCGCAAGCGGCCGTACCCCTCGAAGTTGGCAGCGCAGGCGCGGGTGACTTCATCAAGAGTTGCTTGTTTCTGTATGTAAACCACATCCCGAATGGCAGCGAGGCAGTCCACCGCATTGGCAAAAGCAATGCCGCCGCAGGAAAGGTTGTTGTATTTGGTGCCCTGAGCCATGTCCTTGCTCTTAGAGAGACAGTCGTCGAAAAAGCAGGAGGTCAGCGGAGTGACACCCCATTGCATCTGGGCCTCAAATACCTTCATGGAGTTTGCATACGACCGCTCCATCTGACGATATAGGTGTGCTCCGACTGCCCCGGCAAACTGGTCGAACGTCTTCAGCTCTTCGGCAGAGGGTGCAACGTCATTAAACTGCCATTGGTTGTTGTAGCCCTTGCCACTTGTCATTGCCGCCTGGATGGCCTGAAGATAGTTGACGGAAGCATTAGGGTTGAAATACCACTGGCCGGGAATGGCGAGTTCGTTGCAACCAACAGGCACGTAATTGAAGGCATCCTCACGCGATATACCCAACCCCATCAGACCCTCTGTCACAACCTGGTCATTCCACCACATCGGGTAACATGTCGTGCGCGAGAGTTGCTTGAGGCAGAAATCGAAGAACTGCCGGTCCATGCCTGGATGCCAGCGAACCCATACCAGTGGCTCGGGCAGGGCCATATTTGTGGCCGCTCCGAGCATGAGCCAGCTCAAACGGTTGGTCTGGTCACGTCCTTCAGGTGTAGAGCCACCCACCACGAATCCTTGCGTGAGGTGATGTTCTGCACCCCAGAACGAGTTATCAAACTGCTTGAGTATGAAATTCTCCATGAGTCTCAGCACTCTGTCATCGTCGAGCCGGCCAGCCTTCATATCCGACTCATAGAACGGAAGCAATAACTGGTCGAGCCTATCCGGCGTGTTCGAATACCCATGCCCCTCAATGTGAATCGCCTGTTGGACAAACCAGATTAACTGTAACGCCTCGTGAAAAGTCTCAGGTGGTGCAGAGGAAACCTTGTTGGCAATGCGTGCCATCTCATGCAACTCAGATGAACGGCTGGCATTCGACTCCCGGCTAGCTTCACTGTTAAGAAAATCACCGTAGCGTTGCGCCCAAATGGAAACGCCCTCCAGGCTGAGCTCGGCAGCCGTAACAAAGGCACGCTGATCTGCGC
>SLKJ01000110.1 GCA_007134675.1 Bacteroidales bacterium | reverse complement strand
CGGGAAAAAGCTCAATAAAGGTATTAAGCCCGTTTATAGCCTCATTAAACGGAGAGTAAGCAATCTCAAAGGTCAGCACCGAATAGTTAAAGAGAGCATCTTCCTGAATTGTCCTGTCAAAATCCAACCTTGCTGCAGCAGAAAAAGCCATTCTCGCCTTTTGCTTGTCCCCCAATTTGATATAACAATCCGCCAGATGATAATTGGTATTCTGGCTGAGTTCGTCATCCCTCCCCCCAATCCTCTCGAACATGGCAGCAGCCTCTTCATACCTCTGGAGCTGGTAGTAGGAATAGCCAAGCTTGTAACGGTCCTCCCGGGAAATACTGCCGGTATTGTCCATATACATTTCCAGGTAGTAGACGGCATCCTTGTACTGCCGGCGGCGATAATGTGACTCACCTATCAGCCTGGCAATCTCGGGCACCCTCCTTGAAACAGCAACCTCAAGCAGTTCCGGTCCGTTCGCTATAACATCATCATACCTTCTCTGCAGGTAATAGATCTGAATAATATAATACGGTACCAACCCTGAAAAAGACTCATCATCCTGAAGACTCCTGAAACCCTGGAGCGCTGTTTCAAGGTTATTATCTGTATAGGAAATATGTGAATAGTAATAAGTTGCAGGTGCTGCATATGGAGAATCCCAGTTTCTGATAACAAAAAAAGCCCTTGAAGCCTTCTCAAATTCATTCCTCATAAAATTACTGTAACCAAGCATAAAGAAATACTCATCCCGCTTATCCTCCCCCAGGTATTCATGCCTGGTGGCCGCAAGCCAGTCCCCGGATCTCCTGTAATTCCTTTTCCGGTAATAAAGGCGACCAAGATGAAAATGCGCATCATTGCGATAAATGCTCTCCGGATTGTTATCCACAAATGTGATCATCCTGTACTCCGCATCATCATTAAAAAGCTCAATTGCACAAAGTGCTGAGTAATATTCAGCATTTGAGCTCAGAAGTGAATTCTTTTCCCTGTACTCTTCAATGGCTCTCTCAAAATGTTTCTGTGCAGCACCATATTTTTCCTTATTGAAAAGATCCATAGCACGGTAAAAGGAAATATCGTCATTATCGTATATCAATGATTTCTGTGCACTGGCAGAATGGATTAAGGTAAGAAGAAAGAAAGCTGCCAACAACAGTGATCCGGCAATCCGTTTCATTAGTCTATTTTTTAAAATCTGAGCCAAAAATACAATTTAATATGGTTTACACCCCCCTTTTATATTCTCAATTAATTAACAATAACAGATATTTTAACTGTTTATTCTGCAGTTGCTCACAAAAAATTTATCTAATTTAGCGCCTGGGTTGAGATCCTATTAAAAGAGAATTGAATAACCCAACATTTAACAAAACAGTAATATGTCGCTTGATATTATCATAGAATTCAACAATGTTAATATATTCCAGGCAGATAACCTGATCCTTTCCGATGTTTCGTTCAGCATATCCAGGGGAGAGTTTGTCTACATTATCGGTAAGGTGGGAAGCGGAAAAACAAGCATCATAAAAACTATCAATGCCGAGTTGCCACTTAAATCGGGAGAAGCGCTGGTTGCCGACTACAACCTTGGAACTATAAAGACCCCCCAGGTGCCATACCTGAGGAGAAAACTTGGCATTGTTTTCCAGGATTTTCAGCTTTTAGGAGATCGCAATATTTATGAAAACCTGACTTTCGTTCTGCGCGCAACCGGATGGAAAAACAAAAAAGAGATCAACGACCGCATCGTTGAGGTTCTTGAAAAAGTTGATCTTAACTATAAAGGTTACAAAATGCCTCACCAGCTGTCGGGAGGAGAGCAGCAGCGGGTATCAATAGCCAGGGCACTGCTGAATGATCCTGACATAATTCTTGCTGATGAGCCTACCGGAAATCTTGATCCTGAAACATCTGAAGAGATAATAAAACTTCTTTTGGAGATCAGCAGCGGGGGCAGGGCAGTTATAATGGCCACACACAACTATCCCCTGTTAAAAAAGTTCCCTGCCCGGACCATTAAATGTGAAAAAGGCAAAATATTTGAAACAGACCATACTGCCGAGATAGACTTTAACTCCCTGATGGACTGAAAATAGATCTGGATAGCAGAATCTACCTGAAAAGCTTAAAAGGATAAGGAAGTGTGTTGATCCTCAAACGGGGATAACTGGTTTTTTGTGCTCCAAAACCTGAGTAAAAACGGGCTATGTTAGGGTTCATTGATCCATTGAAATCAAGAATCATGCCGGTTCCGGAAAACTGCCTGATAAAACTGTCAACAAGAAGGAACATTGCCCCGTGTTCTCGGCCCTCTGGTGTATTGGCAGAAAAATAAAACACATAACGGTCATAATCCTTTAAAATGCAAACACAGGCAATTACCGTGCGATCATGAGTGCAGGCACTTTTTATCTCAACAACCCCCTCTTCCATACCCCGTTCAAGCAGTGATACAAGCATTTTATAGTTTTTTCTCCGTATATTGGGATAAAGCTTTCCCTGGTGACGGGAAAATAGCCTGACAACATCACCGGCATTGAAGCCGGGCACGAGTATAGTTCCCAACCTCTTTGATTTAATAATATTCCTCCTTGTGTTGCTGTTAAATTGTTTCGCAACCGATTCATAAGGTTTATCAAGAGGTAGCAGAAAGTTATTCATTTCTGTATATTGAATACTGCCGCAATGATCAATATTCATCTCATTCATCGCTATGTCAGCAAAACTGTATAAGGTGGAAAGCTTCTCAATAAACAACGGAACATATTCTGCGAAGCCAGGATCACGAAAAAACAGGCCAAGCTGCTGGACAAATATTGGTTGGTACAGGTATGAAATACTGAACTTGCGATTCCGCGTCAGCGGCATAAACGCTTTTCCGTCCTCTATCACCAGTGCCTCCCACCGGGGACAGAATATATCCAGGAACAAGGAGCTTGCATACATCCGCCGGTTCCTTGCATTTCTGACCCATTCATCCCATTCAGACCGTTTAATGGTGTCATTTGTCAGATGGTTTATTGAGAGGCTCATCCGTTTGATTCTCTGATAATTTCAAAATAAACATTTTTCCAGTTATTCCATCTCCCGACCCCCGAAAAAGATTCATTATGCCAAAGGGTGACAAGGGTTCCCCTGACATCCTTTACCTTTTTAACCATCATTACAGCATGTTCAACGGCCGATTCAGGTGATAGTTCCAGGTAGTCAAGGAGAGTGCCGTCCATAATCTGAAAAGGAGTTAATTTCAAATCAGACTGTTCTTCTCTTTCAAGATCGTAATAGAAAAATGGCGTACATGTACCTGCCCTGAACCCAGGTACCTCTGCCCAGCCAACCGTATAATCATCTGAAATACCATTTGCGGCCAGTATCCTGCAGGTATTAGGGAAGCTGAACCGGAGATAGTGCTGCCTGCTCCTGAAAGGTGCCTCACCTGTTATCTCTGCAATGTTTTCCATCTCCTGCCTGAGCAGGTACGGATCATCATATGACAAATATGAAGGATGAATACCCCATTCATTTCTTTCTGATATATCGGATATAAGCTGCCTGTAATCCGGGTGGTGTGATGATATACATTTATCATATAATCCATAAGTGCCGGCAGAAAAAAAGAACAGAGGCGACAAACCATAATCCTTATGAATAGTTTCAATAAAATCAAAGGTATCATACGGGTCTGGATCTCCCCTGAAAAGAACACGGTAACGCAACCTGACATCTTCAATATCGGCCCTGAGAACAGATCTGGCAATTCCCCCTGCAGTTCTCAACCAACCCCGGTTCCTGTAGGCCCAGGGTATATCAACATCTATTGTCGGAATAAAGGAGAATTCCCTTTCGGGGAATGAAACGAATGGATACTTTCGGTTTATGGCCCTTTTAAGGATCAATCCCCATAGATCCACCAGTGGCTCCTCCTCCAGGGAGTGTCTGCATACCATGCTTTCAGCGTAGGGGAAACGTCCATGTTTATCTTTCCTGAAAGGCAGATGTTCCTCATACCGGCTGAGCATGAAAAAAGAGGCTGCGAATACATCAAAGCCGGTGTCATCCTGACCTGATGAAGGAAATAAAAGCGAAACACCCTCTTTTTTAACTGGATTAATATGCTGATGCCGAATAGTTTTCTCACCCAGCAGGCTGTGCGGAATTATGTTAACCGCTCCCGGTAGCGGAGAACCGGAATAATTTATCAGAGGTAAGGACGCAGATTGTGCCTCGCTGAGATTACAGGTAAAAAGCAATTCACATCCGAGTATCCCTGTTAACATATGAGAGGCAATATATCTGAGCCTCGGGGTTAACGGCTGTGCATAGAGAAGGAATTTTTCCACAGGCATATGCAAATATACATGACAATTTTTTTATTAAAAATTACACACTATCTAATAAAAAATATTAATGTACATTATTTAAATATCTTTGCACTATTTTTGAGTATAATTATGACATCCGGTAATCTTAAGACATACCACTATAAGAATAAATTTCAGCTTGAATCAGGAGAGATGCTTCCTCAGCTGGATATTGCCTACCATACATTCGGCACTTTCAATCCACGAAAAAACAATGTCATATGGGTCTGTCATGCCTTTACGGCCAATTCTGACGTGTTTGACTGGTGGGAAGGATTGTTCGGTGAAAACTGCTTTTATAATCCCCGTGATCATTTTATTGTATGTGCAAACAAAATCGGTTCCTGTTACGGAACCACAGGTCCCCTCTCCATCAATCCGGAAACCGGCAAACCCTGGTACCATAACTTCCCGGAAATATCAATCCGCGACCTTGTAAATGGTCATGAACTTTTAAGGAAGCATCTTGGTATTGACAAGATACACACTGTTCTTGGTGGTTCTACCGGAGGTCATCAGGCCCTGGAGTGGGCCATTATGAATCCCGGGTTACATGAACACCTCATATGCATTGCCAATCATGCCAAATCATCTCCCTGGAGCATTGCATTCAGTCAGTCACAGCGCATGGCCATACAGGCTGACCAGAGCTGGAAGGAGGATCATCCTGAAGCTGGATCGCAAGGCCTGGCAGCGGCACGGTCAATTGCACTGTTGAGTTACAGAAATTACCAGACTTATCTCGAAACTCAATCGGAAGAGACTGATGAAAAAACATCCGGTTTCAAAGCCATGAGTTACCAGAATTACCAGGGAAAAAAGCTGGTAAAGCGTTTCAATGCATTCTCCTATATGAGACTGCTGAATACAATGGACTCCCATAACATCGGCCGGAACAGGGATGATATTGAGAAGGTTCTGTCCTCAATCAAATCAAGGACACTGGTAATCGGAATAACATCAGATATTCTTTTTCCTGTGCAGGAGCAGTTATTTATGACAGAACGTATACCGGGTGCAACATTTTCAGGTATCGATTCGCTTTACGGCCATGATGGTTTCCTTATTGAAACCGAAAAAGTTACTGCTGCAATAAGAAGGTTTTATAGCAGGTAAAATACAAATGATCATAAAAAGTGGTATTGAAGCCGAAAAAGCTGCTGCTGCAATGAAGAGGTTTTTAACCGGGTAAAATTCAGCTGAAAATGGAGCGTGATATTGCTATGGTGATAACCGATCTGGACGGAACACTTTTTGATGACGAAAAAAGGGTCAGTAAGGAAGATCTGGAGACCCTGGAATGGCTGGGTAAAAGAAAAATTTACAGGGTAATTGCCACCGGCAGGAATCTTTTCAGTGTCAGAAATGCCTTACCTGAAAATTTCCCAATAGATTATCTGATTTTTTCGACTGGCGCGGGAGCGATAAACTGGCGGACAGGTGAGCTTATATATGCCGCTCATTTAAATGAAAAAGAGGTTGCACTGGCAGTTGAAACGCTGATTGATGCAAAAATGAGCTTCATGGTTCATGATCTGGTACCCGACAACCATACATTCCTTTACTTTGATTCCAATTGCGGTAACAGTGATTTTAAAAAAAGGATTGATATTTACAGGGATTTTGCCATGCCTCTGAGTCTTTCACCCCCAAATTACAGGAACGCCAGTCAGCTCCTTGCAATTGTTCCAGAAAATCCCTTCCTGCTTGAAGAGATAAGGAACAAGCTGGGTTCACTCAGGGTAATAAGAACCACTTCCCCGCTTGACTGTGAAAACATGTGGATTGAAATATTACCCCAGGGTGTTTCAAAAGGCCATACAGTTGAATGGCTTTGTGGCAAACTGGAAATAAGCCCTACTGCAACAATTGGGACCGGGAATGATTATAATGATCTGGATCTGCTCAATTTTGTCAGTTTCCCTTTTGCAGTGTCCAATGCACCGGAGCCCGTTAAAAAGCTCTACAGAAACTGCAAATCAAATACTGAAAGTGGTTTTTCCGATGCAGTTCACCAGATTCTGGCAATCTGAACACATTAAATACATTACATAAAACACTTATTATCTGATATATTAAATTGACATATCTGCAAAAATCGCTGTTTTCAAATTTTCTGCAATTAATCAGGATTCAGGTCGTTTTACTTTAGCAACTGGCACTGAATGTCAGCTATTTTTGGAAAAGTCAAACAATTTCCAGACCTTTGCAGAACCTTTTAAAAACAGTAAAAGGCTTATGCAACTAAAAATAAGATGATTATGCCATGGATCTGGAATGCAGTAATACTCCTTGCAGCTTATCTGCTGGGGTCAATTCCAAATGCTGTGTGGATTGGAAGACTCTTTTTCAATACGGATGTACGCAACCACGGGAGTAAAAACGCAGGAAGCACCAATACTTTAAGGGTTCTTGGATATAAAGCCGGTATTCCGGTCTTGTTGCTCGATATTCTGAAAGGCTTCCTCGCCGTTAAAATGATATATCTTACATTTTACTACATTCCCGCAACCGGAGAATATATTAATTTTCAGTTGTTACTGGGTCTTGCTGTAATCATAGGTCACATTTTTCCTGTTTTTGCCAATTTCAGGGGTGGAAAAGGTGTTGCCACCCTGATCGGTGTAATTATGGCAATAGACCCGATATCCATGCTGATCTGCATTGGTGTTTTCATGATTACTCTCATCATTACCAAGTATGTATCCCTTAGCTCAATGATCGCCGGCCTCTCCTTTCCGGTGCTGGTGATTGTAGTTTTCAATACAACAACCTCATCTCTTGTAATATTCTCACTTATTGTGTTCGTACTGCTTCTTTTTACCCATCAGAAGAATATCGAAAGACTCGTGAGAAACCAGGAGTCAAAGGCAAACTTCCTCTTCAGGAAAAGAGATATCTGATTCATGTAAATTCACTTACATAAGGGTCGCTGATAAATTCCCTCTCCAGGAAAAGAGATATCTGATTCAGGTAAATTCACTTACATAGGGATCGCTGATAAATTCCCTCTCCAGGAACTCAGCAAGATCACGAAGATTAATGTCAGGAATGAGTTTTCCACCGTCTGCCAGTGATATCCTTCCTGTTTCTTCGGAAATAACTACCACAGCTGCATCGGACTGTTCAGACATTCCAAGTGCCGCCCTGTGCCTCATTCCGAATTGAGGAGAAAGGTTTGTGTTTTCAGAAACCGGCAACACACATCTTGCAGCATGAACCTTGTCCCCGACTATAATCACAGCACCGTCATGCAGGGGACTCTCCCTGCAGAATATGCTCTCTATCAGCCGGCTGGAAGTAATTGCATCAAGAGTATCGCCGGTTTGCGAATATGTCTGAAGTTCCGATTTACGTGCAATAACTAACAGTGCACCAGTACTGCTCTCAGAAAGGTTCTTGACTGCTTTGATAATTGAATTGAGCCTTATCCTGGGCCTTCCGCTACCAACGGAACTAAAAAGTTTTTCTATCGAAAAAGTACGGTTTGAAACATACCTGGTTCCGATAAGAATAAGAAAACGTCTTATCTCCTGCTGAAAAACAATGATAAGAGCTATCACACCAACACCAATGAACTGGCCAAGTATTGATCCCAGCAACTGCATATTCAATGCCCTGACAAGAAGCCATAAAAGGTAAAGGGAAAAGATGCCGATAAAAATATTGATTGCAATCGTTCCTTTTATCAGGCGGTATACCTGGTAAAAAAGAAGAGCTGTCAAAAATATGTCGAAAACATCAAGTATCCTTATGCCGATAAAGAGAGTTATCATAAGTAAATATTTGAATTAAATCATTGGTCTTGTTAATTAAGTTAATATTCAATTAGCTAAATTTTGCAGATAATTCATATTCATTATTTCAAACGGATGCCCCCTGTTTTATTAAACGGGTAACTACCTTTATCGTGTCGCTGGCTTCCCTTACATCATGCACCCTTAGAATATTTGCCCCTTTGATAATAGCAACGGCATTAAGTGCCACAGTACCGGCAAGAGCTTCAGCAGGACTTACACCAAGTTCATTACAAATCATTGATTTTCTCGAAAATCCTACAAGTACCGGTAAGTCCAGCATTCCGAACTCCTGCAGTCTGCCGGCAAGAATGTAGTTGTGCTCCAGGGTTTTGCCAAATCCAAATCCCGGATCTATTATTACATCATTGATACCATACTGACGCATCATACTTATCCTTCCGGCAAAAAAATTTATTACATCATTAAGTACATCGGCATATTCCGGGTTTTCCTGCATGGTTTGGGGAGTACCCTGCATGTGCATGGCAACATATGGCACCTGAAGTTCTGATATGGTCTCAAGCATTTTGCTATCCATAGTTCCGGACGAGATGTCGTTTATCATGCCCGCCCCGAATTCTTTCACAGATATTTTTGCCACTTCAGACCGGAAAGTATCAACAGAAACTATAACATCAGGAAACCTTGAATTTATAATGCCCAAAACAGAGGAGAGCCTTCTTATCTCCTCTTTTTCACTAACCTGCGAAGCCCCGGGCCTTGATGAAACAGCGCCTACATCAATAAAATCTGCTCCATCTTCCAACATTTCCTCAACCTTTCTTATAACCGCAGCGGAATCAGAGTATCTGCCTCCGTCATAAAAGGAATCAGGGGTATAGTTTAAAATCCCCATAACCTTTGGTTCTGAAAGATCATAAAGGACTCCGTGGATACGGACAGACCGTTTGCTTATGGAAACACCCATTAATAATTATCCGAATCAATTATAAGGTAAACCTACATATTAATTTTATACTTTCCCTTAATTACAATTTATTATCAGCCTCTGTTTGAGAATTTATTATTTTTTTTTGTCAATTTTGCATCTATTTCTAAAACCAATAATTATGGCATTTCTGGTCATAGAAGGTCTGGACGGTTCAGGTAAATCTACTCAAATAAAGCTTTTACGCGAACACCTTGATAAAAAGGGAATAATTTACAAATATATCCATTTTCCACGTACGGGGCACGGATTATTCGGCGATCTGATCGCCAGATTTCTGCGCGGTGAACTCGGAAGCATAGATGAGGTCAACCCCTACCTTGTCTCGCTCATCTATGCGGCGGACAGGCAGGATGCAAAGGGAGAAATGATGGACTGGCTATCGAAAGGCAATTTGTTGCTGGTGGACAGGTACGTGATGTCAAATGTTGCATTCCAGTGCGCCAAACTGGAGACACCTGCCCAAAAGAAAAATCTCAGGGAGTGGATTATTCAACTTGAATATGTAAACTACGGAATTCCCAAGCCTGACCTCAGCCTGTTTCTCGATGTTCCCTCCGAATTTACCAGAGAAAAGCTTGGTAACCAACGGATTGGCAATGAACGCGATTATCTTAAAGGCAGGCAGGATATTCATGAAGCAGATTTTGATTTCCAGCAGAATGTAAGAAAGGTATACCTTGAAGAATCAGGCATAGAGGAAAACCTAAGAATTATTAACTGCTGCAATGAACAAAATAGCATGTTAAAACCGGAAGAGATATCTGACAGGATAATAGCACTGCTGCAAAAGGAAATGTTTCTGTAATTAATGGAAGTGTGATTCATAAAGCAATTTCTAAATAATTCTATAATATATTATTTTTAAGGTTATAAAACTATTCTGTTCGTGTAAAATTATATATACCGGTTATGTCCGAAAAAAAAATTTCAGCCCCCTTTCTCCATCTTTCAAGGATCATTGCAGGATCAGTTTTTGTATACTCAGGATTTGTAAAAGGGATCGATCCGCTTGGGTCAGCATATAAATTTGCAGACTATTTCGTGGCTTTTAACCTTGAATTCCTTGAACCATCAGCGTTGGCACTTTCTGTTGTGCTTTCAGCAGCAGAATTATTAATTGGGGTATTACTTCTTGCAGGGGTACATATGGCAATAACTTCATGGGCAGTTTTTCTGTTTATGAGTTTTTTCACTATTCTGACCCTTTATATTGCTGTTAACGATCCGGTAGCGGACTGCGGGTGTTTTGGCGATGCCATTATTCTTACCAACTGGGAGACCTTCTGGAAAAATGTCGTCCTGATGGTTTTTGTTCTTTATTTGTTTCTGAAACGAAGACTGTTCAGTCCTTTTTTCAATAAACCTTTTGCGGAATGGAGCACACTCCTCGCCTTCCTGCTCATCATACTCGGCATATCTGCCTGGTCATACCTCAATTTGCCGGTTATTGACTTCAGACCTTTCAATATAGGTGCCGATATAAACGAAAAAATGGATGTTCCCCCTGATGCACCTGCCGATGAATACGAGATTATTTTATATTATGAAAAGGATGGTGAGGAAAAAGCATTCTCCGTTGATAATCTTCCGGGACCGGATTGGGAGTGGGTAAGAACCGAAAGCACCCTTATAAGCCAGGGATACGTTCCGAAGATAACCGATTTCTATATTGAGTCTGTTTATTATGGAACAGATTATACCTATGACATACTGAATGACCCGAGGTATACATTTATGCTTATTGCCTGGAACCTCGAAAAAAGTTCGGTCAGAAACTCAGACAGGATAAACCGGCTGGCAGAATGGTCTGCAGAACTGGAAGTAAATTTCATCTGCCTTACGGCAAGTCCTGTTTCACAGATCGAAAATTTCAAAACAGAAACCGGAGCCTCTTATAACTTTTTTCATTCCGATGAAATAACTTTAAAAACTATTATCAGGAGCAATCCCGGTCTGGTTTTAATGAAGAACGGGACCATTCTTGGAAAATGGCATTACAGGAACATCCCGCATGCGGATGAACTTAAGGGTAACCTTCTTTCATACTGCCTTGAGGCACAGCAAAAATCAAAAAATAACCTGATAATCCTTGGTTATCTGCTGGGACTTTTTATTATCCTGGCAATACTCAGGATTGTAAGGCCGGCAGTAAACAGGAAAGCCTGACATGACATCTGAAATAGTATAAGCCATAATACGGAGATAACCCTTTGTCTGACGGAGATAACCCTTTGTCTGACGGAGATAACCCTTTGTCTGACGGAGATAACCCTTTGTCTGCATTCATGTCGGTTCAGAACAGGTTAAAAAAAAAATTGTATTTTAGTGGCCGCAAAAATACTATAACAAAAATTTAAGCAAAAATCTGAATAATATGAGAAGAAAAATTGTTGCAGGAAACTGGAAGATGAACACTACCCTGAATGACGGTCTCAGGCTTGCCGGAGAGGTTAAAGAAGATGCAGAAAAGGGATTGCCTGAAGGCGTATCGCTCATAGTAGCCCCTCCCTTCACCCACCTGACAGGAATCAGGGAAATACTTGCCGATTCAATAGGGCTTTCCGCCCAGAATTGCGCGACTGATGATTCAGGTGCATTTACAGGAGAGGTCTCAGCCAAAATGATTGCCTCAACAGGGGCAGAGTATGTAATAATCGGACATTCTGAAAGAAGGTTGTTTTTCCGTGAGTCCGACAAAGAGCTGAACAAGAAGGTTAAGATCGCCCTTGCAAATGACCTTACTCCCATTTTCTGCTGTGGAGAGAATCTTCATGAGCGTGAGAAGGGTATTTACAAGGAAGTGGTGAGAAATCAGATAGAACTTGGCTTTACCGGATTAAATGAAGATGATTTCAGAAAAATAATAATAGCATATGAGCCCGTATGGGCTATTGGTACAGGAAAAACAGCAACGCCGGAGCAGGCCCAGGATATGCACTCTTTCATAAGAGACCTGGTAAAAAAGCTCTATAATTCAGATACCGCTTCGACAACAAGCATACTTTACGGTGGAAGCTGCAAGCCGTCCAATGCCAGAGAAATCTTTGAAAATAGTGATGTTGATGGTGGATTGATTGGTGGGGCTTCGCTCAATGCAGATGATTTTCTGGCAATTGCCCGTTCGTTTTGATAACCTTTTTATTATGAAAGCGTATAACCCCGAAAGTAATTGAGGGGTTTTATATGGGCAAAAAGCATTTTCTACTTATATTTCTTCTGACTTCAACTGTTATACACCAGAGCGCATTCCCTCAGCTTATACGGCAGTTTTCTGAAGACCCGGGACTTTTTACCGGCGAACTCCTTACCTTAATGGGAAGTAATATCTCAGAAAAACAGCTGGAAGGTATAGTAGAATTTAATACTCTATGGGATTCGGCAGCCTTAAGCACACCGGAAATGCAGAATGTGATCCACTCTTGCAATTCATTGCTTGCCCACAACGCAAGGCCTGTACCCCACATGCTGAATTATATTGAAATGCTTACAGGGTTTTTGGTTCATGATAAAAACAGAAATCATTTTCCTGTTTGGCAAAGGGCTTTTGATGATATTATGAAGACTGATAATAAGACCCTTTCAGTAATAAACGAATTCATACTGGCAACCAAAAATCTTATCAACCGAAACCTTCTGCACAAATCACCAATGGTATCATGGGAAGCATCCGGCGCAGATTTCAGAATGGAATATGATGATTCTCTCAGGGTGGTCTTTAACCGCATAAACCTGATGGCATTTAATCATATTGACACCCTGATCATATCAAATACATCAGGAATACTTAACCCTCTTTCCTCTTCATGGAGCGGCAAGGGAGGAAGAGTTACATGGAAAAGGGCAGGTCTCGATGAAGATGATCCATATGCTACGCTTGGGAGTTATTCCATTGACCTTACAAGGTCTGAATACAATGCAGATTCAGCATTGTTCACCTATAACCTCTATTTCCAGTCCCCTATAGCAGGTAAACTTACCGACAGGGTTCTTACCACAAACAATGCAAAAGATGCCAGTTATCCCAGATTTACCTCATACAGGCAGGAATTCAGTTTAAGCGGTATTTACGAGGATGTAGATTATGAAGGCGGTCTGGGTATGGAGGGTGCAAAATTGATCGGCTCTGGTGGAGAACAGAGTAATGCAAGACTTTACTTTTATCGTAACGGTGAGAGATGGCTGACGGCTGAATCATTATATTTTGTATTCAGACCCCAGGGTACAAGTTCAACAAGTTCACGGATCCTGTTTTATATCGAAAATGATTCTGTGTTCCATCCTGATATGCAACTTAATTATATAGACAACATAAGGGAATTATCAGTAAACCAGAACCAGAAAGTCATATCCCGAAGTCCCTGGTACAATCAGTACCACCAGGTTGATATGAGTTTTGCACAGCTTCTCTGGAAGATTGATGATAATGAAATGCGACTTACTATGCCGCGTGCCAGTTCAATTGGAAATGCAAGTTTTGAATCCCTGAACCTGTTTGACAGGAACCAGTACCATAGCCTCCAGGGTATGGATGCAAACCATCCCCTGCTATTGCTGAGAAATTTCGGCCGGCGTAACGATCTTCAGGAGTTCCAGGCCGAAGATTACGGAAGATTCCTTAGAAGACCCCTGCCCCAGATAAGACGCCAGTTGCTTGAGCTGACACTTCAGGGATTTATTTTTTATGATACCGATACAGATATAATAATCCTGAGGGACCGTCTGAATCATTACATCCAGGCAAGTATGAGGCGAATTGATTACGATATCATAAATTTTGTTTCAACTACAAATGCACCAACTGAAAATGCTCTTCTCAATCTGGATACATATGAAATGACAATAAACGGGATCCCAAGGGTATTTATAAGCAGAAGCCAGAATGTCAATATCTTCCCTGATCAAAAATGTATCACCCTAAAAAGAAACAGGAACTTCCTGTTCGATGGTCAGGTGAATGCTGGTAATCTCAGCTTTTTCGGAAGGAATTTTGCGTTCGATTATGATAATTTCTCGGTCTTACTGCAGGATATCGACTCCCTAAGCCTTAATGCATGGATTTACGGGGCAGACAGAGAGGAACAGTCAAGGCTTGCAGAGGTGAAAAACCTTATAAGGACTGTTACAGGAGTTCTTGAGATAGATAAGGCTGATAATAAATCGGGAAGGGTAAATAATCCGGAATTTCCAATTTTTAACAGTACCGAAAAATCCTATGTTTTTTATGAAAAACCTGAAATTCACAGGGGTGTTTACAAGTCACAGGACTTCTATTTCGAACTGGAGCCGTTCCGAATGGACAGCCTGAGTACATTCAGAAACGAATACATAGATTTTCGAGGTAAGCTGGTATCGGCCGGAATATTTCCGGATATTGAAGAAATGCTGGTTCTGCAGGAAGATCATTCACTGGGTATAAACCACACATTTCATGAGACGGGAATTCCGGTCTACGGCGGAAAAGGCACCTATTTCGATGATATAAGACTAAGCAATGATGGGCTCAGGGGTAGCGGGAGACTTAACTATATTGAATCAGAGATGTTCTCGGACGATTTCGTTTTCTTCCCTGATTCAGTAAATAGCCTGACAGATCTGTTCCTGATCCATAAACAGTCTCAGGGAGTGGAATTCCCATCTCTTAGATCTAAAAATAATATCGTACAATGGCTTCCCTATGAAGATATTATGACCGTCAGGCAAACTGACAATACTTTCACCCTGTTCGATGATCGGGCCGAACTTGATGGCAGTCTGAATATAAAAAAAACAGGACTTAGCGGCTCGGGAACTCTAAGCCTGGAAAATGCGGCGATTACAGCAGATAATTACGAAATAAAATCAGAATCATTTAGTACAGATAACAGCAAACTATTTCTTAAGATGCCTGGTAAGCCGGCCGGGTCATTAATTGCAGAGGGTGTTTCGGCAGATGTTGACCTGAAAGCACAAAAGGGAAATTTCATAAGAAAAATAGATTCAGAAATGATAACCCTCCCATTAAACAGCTACATATCCAACCCGGAATCATTTACCTGGAATATGGATCAACACCGAATAGAATTTATCTCTTCTGAAACTGATCCGGTGACCGGACAGCAGGGGGCAAAATACATTTCAACAGCGCAGGGACAGGATTCTCTGGCGTTTTTTGCACCCCGGGCAATCCTGGATTACCATAGTGGGCAACTCAGGGCTGATGGAGTGAAATACATCGAAGTGGCGGATGGAATAGTTTATCCGGCAGGAGAGAGTATCCTGATAGACGAAAAAACGGCAATTAATACACTTAATGGTGCAGGACTTATAGTAAACAGAGATAATTCATACCATGAAATATATAATGCCAGCCTGGATATCGGGGGAAGAAAAAGTTACAGAGGATCGGGAGATTATGATTACATAGATGAAATGAATGTTGCTCAAACCATAAGTTTTGATAAGATATCAGTGAGCAGGGATAACGAAACTATTGCTTCCGGAACAATTTCAGAAAAAGACAGCTTCATGCTGAATCAGAGATTCTCATTTGCCGGAGAGGTAGGGCTTCTTGCATCTCAACCTCATCTGAACTTCAGGGGGGGTGTCCGGATATTTCACAACTGTGAAGGACTGAAAGCACACCCGTTGGCATTTGAGCATGAGATAAACCCCACAGATGTTTTAATACCGGTATCGGATCAGTCCATGTCTGCAGAAAGGGAAAGGATCTATTCAGGAATATTCGTAGCCACAGATTCAGTACATATATACCCGGCTTTTTTCTCAACCAGAAAAAACTGGTCCGACCGGCTTATTGTGAACGCAGAGGGATATATGAAATTTGACCCGGTCTCGAATGAATACCGGATTGGATCCGCTGAAAAACTCAGAAATACAGACATTCCCGGCAACATTATAACTCTGAACCCTGATGAATGCATCATCAGGTCTGAGGGAAAACTTAAACTGGGTGTTGACCTCGGTCAAGTAAAGCTGAGCGCTACAGGAAAGGTACAAAACAGCATCAATGACAATGAAACCATTATAAACGGGATAATCAGCATGGACTTTTTAATGTCAGAAGAAGCTATGGAACTTATAGCTCAACAGGCAGACAGTGCCATAGCCAGGCCGGTTGACCCTTCAGGATATTTCTATAAACGGGGACTAAAGGAGATGGTTGGAGAAGAAAAAGCTGAGACGCTCACTGGCCAGTTCCCTGCTCAGGGCAGACAATCACGACTACCGGAAGAGCTGAATAAAACCTTTGTTTTATCGGACATTAACATGAAATGGAACAGGGAGAGCAGGTCCTACCGGTCACATGGCAAAATTGGTATTGCCTACATACAGGGAGCTCCCGTTAATAAGTATTTTAATGGCTACCTGGAAATTACAAAGCGACGTTCAGGAGATTATCTGGATTTCTACATTGAACTTGACGATCAGAACTGGTACTATTTCGGATATACTCGCGGTGTGATGCAAACCTTCTCTTCAAACAGCGAATATGTCAGAATAATCGAAGACCTGGCGCTGAGACACAGGAGAATGAGAGTAAGTGACAGGGAAACACGTTACATATATATGCTGGCATCTGATACAAAGATTGAAAGTTTCTTCAGAACATACCGCAGCCACCTGAAAGGCCGGACACTGGTACTGCCTGATGATCAGATAAAACCAGAGAAGTCTGTGCTGGATCAATAATAAAAGCTGACCAATCATGCAACTTTTTTATAATAAATTTATTGAAGGCAGAAACATTACACTGAGCAGGGATGAATCGAATCATTGTGTGAGGGTCATGAGGTTGTCAACCGATGACATCATCTATATTACCAATGGTAAAGGAACACTTTGCAAGTCAAGAATAACCAAACCAGATAAAAATGCATGTGAGACAGAAATTATCGAAGCAATTGATGTGCCCCCGGAAAGGGACTGCTCATTGCATATTGCCATATCACCTACCAAGAGCATTGAACGTTTTGAATGGTTCCTTGAAAAAGCAACAGAGATAGGAACAGACAGGATCATCCCTCTCCTGTGCAAAAACTCAGAGCGTCGTACTTTTAATGAAGAGAGGTTAAAAAGGGTTATAATAGCAGCAATGAAGCAATCCCTTAAATCCTGGTTACCAGAAATAACTCCATTTGTAAGTTTTGAGAATCTTGTAAAGAAGAAGTTCATTGGTAATAAATTCATCGCAACAGCTAATGAACCTCATGGAAACAATCTTGGCAGCCTGTACCAAAAGGGCTCCGATATAATCATACTTATCGGTCCCGAAGGTGACTTCCAGAAAGATGAAGTTAAACTGGCACAAAATAATGGATTCATCCCTGTAAGCCTTGGGAAAAGCAGATTACGGACAGAAACGGCAGGCCTGGTTGCTTGCTGTGATGTAAACCTGATAAACCTTCTGCACTAAGGGGTCTTATCGTTGAGGCTGTTTATCTGATTTTCTGCAAATTTGACCAATCTGGCAACTGTTGCATTGCTTACATCAAAACATTCCTGTTCAAGATAAAAGGCTACATCCCTGTAGATACTGTTTTTATCAGGAAAAAGTGGATCTAACTCTATCAGTCCCGGGCAACCGGGGTCCATGTCATTCAAGGTATACAAATAGTAGAAGTTTTTTTTCATAGGCATTTTAACATCTTTTAACATGATATGCCTTCAAAAAACGAAAGTTGGGGAATTTTATTATTATAAACTTCCCCAACTTATCTATTAACACCCTATTTTCCTGAATTCTGCTTGACTATCAACTTATTGTGAGATTAATATTTTTTCGTAAGATCAGTTTTCTCAGGTTTATAAGTGCATAACGCATCCTGCCAAGAGCCGTATTAATACTTACATCAGTCTGATCGGCTATTTCTTTAAAACTCATACCACCGTAATGCCGCAAAAGTATGACCTGTTTCTGCTCCTCTGGTAATTCATCAATAAGCTTACGTATATCACTGGTGATCTGCTCCTTTATTAAGACATCTTCAATATTCTGATCAGAAAGCTTTTTGGAATTGAATATGTCCGCTTCATAATCGTCATTTGAAAGTGTATTGATCTGCTTCTCCTTACGGAAATGGTCAATTATCAAATTATGCGCAATCCTTATTACCCAGGAAACAAATCGACCATTGTCCTTGTATTTCCCGTCTATCAGGGAGCGTATAACCTTGATGAATGTATCCTGAAATATATCCTCGGCAAGCTGTTGATTCTTAACTACAAGAACAATATAGGTATACACCTTGCTTTTATGCCTGTTAATCAGCTTTTCGATACCTTCCTTATCGCCCGAGAGAAACTGTTGTATCAGATCCTGATCACTCATTCTTTTTGCCTCCACATCTACCTCCTTTGTTATTTCGTGTGGTAAAGTTCTCTCGATAGCAGTTTATTTTTATGATTAAACAATAATACAATAATATATGTTACAAATTAAAAAAAAAAATTCCGTTTCATAAAGTTTTTTAAAATTCAAAATAAACTACTACCTTACATAGAACTGGTTTAAACTAATATAATGTCCTGTTGAGACTTACCATAAATTATTATTTTTTATATACCGGTATAAAACAAATCAATAATTATGCCAGAAAATGAAATTGGGGGAAATAAAGAAATTCTGATAAAGGGAGCCAGAGTGCATAATCTTAAAAATATAGATTTAAGTATTCCCCGCGATCTATTCATTGTTATAACAGGTCTGTCCGGTTCAGGTAAATCATCACTTGCCTTTGACACCCTTTATGCTGAAGGTCAGAGACGGTATGTTGAAAGCCTGTCTGCATATGCAAGGCAATTTCTCGGTAAAATAAACAAGCCGGAGGTGGATTTTATAAAAGGCATACCTCCTGCCATTGCAATTGAGCAAAAAGTAAATACCCATAATCCAAGATCTACCGTTGGCACATCCACTGAAATATACGATTATCTCAAATTGCTTTATGCACGTATCGGACGTACTGTTTCACCTGTTTCAGGCCGTGAAGTAACAAGGCACAGTGTTGGTGATGTTGTAGATTATATCCTGTCACTTGATGAGAGCACCACAGTTTTGATTCTGTCGCCAATACCTGAAACAAACAGAAAAATACTGGAACAAAGCCTCAGGGTAAGACTGCAACAGGGTATAACAAGGATCTACTCAAAGAGCCGCACAGAAATGATCGAAAATATCCTGGCTAACTTTGAAAACTTTGATGATACCGATGACCTCTACATTGTTGTAGACCGCCTGAGAGTAGCATTGGACGAAGATACCAGATCAAGGATAGCTGATTCAATCGAAAATTCATTTTATGAAGGTAATGGAGAATGCCTGCTCATAACAGGAGAATCCGGAAATGAAACTGCAGTCCGGTTCTCAAATCGTTTCGAGCTGGATAGTATAACATTTGATGAACCATCGGAACACATGTTCAGTTTCAACAATCCCCTCGGAGCATGTCATCTTTGCGAGGGATACGGGAAAATAATCGGTATTGATGAAGATCTTGTAATACCTGATAAAAGCCTTTCTGTTTACAATGATGCAATAGCATGCTGGAGAGGAGAAAAGATGAGAAAATGGAAAGATAGACTTGTCTATAACGCACCAAAATTCGGCTTTCCGGTTCATAAGCCATATTACAAGCTGCCTGAGGAAATGAGAGAGCTTCTGTGGACAGGAAATCGTTACTTCTATGGTCTGCAAAGGTTTTTCAAACATATTGAAAAGAAAAGCTACAAGATACAGTATAGAGTTATGCTATCGAGGTACAGGGGAAAAACCACCTGCTATGAGTGTAAAGGTACAAGGCTCAGAAAGGAATCATCATGGGTAAAAGTTGGTGATAAAAACATACAGGAGCTGGTTCAGATGCCTGTTACCCGTCTTTCAGAGTTTTTCAGCACCCTGACACTTGAAAAACATGAGCAGGAAATAGCTGATCGTGTCATCATAGAAATCATAACCCGTCTGGAATTCCTGAAGGATGTCGGACTTGGCTATCTGACCATGAACCGTCTTTCTTCCACTCTTTCAGGAGGTGAATCACAGCGCATAAAGCTTGCATCCACCATGGGGAGCAACCTGGTTGGATCCCTCTATATTCTTGATGAACCCAGTATTGGTTTACATCCGCGCGATACACACCTGCTTATTAAAGTGCTGAAACAGCTTAAAGAGGCTGGAAACACTGTTATTGTAGTTGAACATGATGAGGATATCATAATGGCATCCGATCAGATAATCGATATCGGTCCTTTGGCAGGTCATCTGGGCGGCAACATTGTATTTCAGGGCAGTCACAGACAATTAAAGACCAGGCAAGAGAGTATTACTGCAAGGTACCTCACAGGCAAAGAAAAGATTCCCGTACCGGTAACCCGGCAGAAATGGAATAATTATATTGAAATAACCGGTGCAACCGAGAACAATCTGAAAGGAATCAATGTCAGGTTCCCCCTGAATATTCTCACAGTTATTACAGGTGTAAGCGGTTCGGGCAAGTCATCACTTGTACGGGGCATATTGTTTCCGGCGCTCAGCAGGATATATCACAATAACGGTTTGAAGACCGGAAAATCCGGACTGGTTGGTGGCGACCTGAACTGCCTTTCAGGAGTCGAGATGATTGACCAGAATCCCATTGGCAGATCATCCAGATCCAATCCGGTAACCTACGTTAAGGCGTGGGATGATGTCCGAAGACTGTTTGCCGCGCAAACAGCATCCAAACTGAATAATTTTAAGCCAGGGCATTTTTCATTTAATATTGATGGGGGGAGATGTGAGGAGTGTCAGGGTGAAGGGATAATAAAAGTGGAAATGCAGTTTATGGCTGATGTTAACCTGATTTGTGAAAATTGCCAGGGGAAAAGGTTCAAGGATGATATCCTTGAGGTTAGGTACAGGGAAAAAAATATATACGAGGTACTGGAACTTACCGTCAGTGAAGCAATCAGTTTCTTCGGAGAAAGGGACCACGGGTACGAAAAGAAAATTGTTGACAGGCTCAGAACACTTGAAGAGGTTGGATTGGATTATGTAAAACTCGGACAATCATCAAGTACACTTAGTGGTGGTGAGAGTCAAAGAGTTAAGCTGGCTTCATTTCTGGGAAAGGAAAAAGAACAGCAGCCTGTCATGTTTATCTTTGATGAACCCACAACCGGTCTCCATTTCCACGATATAAAAAAGTTACTTAAAGCATTCCAGGCATTGACCGACCGAGGTAACAGCCTTATAGTGGTAGAACATAATCCGGAAGTTGTCAAAACAGCGGACTGGGTTATAGATCTTGGCCCCGAAGGCGGAGAAGAGGGTGGTTATATTGTTTTTGAAGGTACACCGGAAGAACTTGTTAACTGTCCATCCTCATACACAGGTAAACACCTGAAAGACAGACTTAAGGGCAAAAATAAGGTTG
>SLKJ01000172.1 GCA_007134675.1 Bacteroidales bacterium | reverse complement strand
TTAATTGATCACACCACAATATAAACAAAAATCAGATTACGGAAAATTGTGACTGATCATTCCCGCCATGCAGGTAAGAGGAAAGATTGATAAAACATGATTTATGTATCAAATATTTTGTATCTTGAGATCGCTTTGATGAACCTTAACCTTAAATACTTTTTTATGACGCGGAATTTTTTTTTGTTTTTATTAATTACCTGTTCAACGTTTGCTTTTTCACAGGAGCTGGCCCGTTTCAGTATTTCACCGGTTCCGGGGGCCGGAGTTTCCTATATGGCAATACCTCTTGACGGCATCAGGTTCAATACCGATCATGGCAGATTAGCCATATTTGAAGCAGGCCAACCTGAGAATGAAATTCCGAGCCAGCTTGAACCCGGCCTGAATCCTAAATTGTGGTTGATGTTTGATAACCGACAGGGTGAAAAAAACTATGTGCTGAAAATGGTCGGGGATGAACCGGGAAAACCCCGGAATCTATCAACGGAACTGACTGACAGGGTTACAATCCTTAAAAATAATGACAATCCTGTCCTTTATTATCATCATGAAGATATTCCTGCCCCGGAAGGAGCAGCGGAGAGGTTCCGCCGCTCTGCGCTGATACATCCGCTGAAGTCCCCCGGCGGAGCCGTGCTCACAAATATCCAGCCATCCGACCATCTGCACCACTATGGTATCTGGAATCCATGGACAAGTACCACCATTGATGATGGAGATGATCAGTACAGCGTTGATTTCTGGAACCTTGGCGGCGGGCAGGGAAGGGTACAGTTCGGAGGATATATCGGGAAGGAACAGGGACCGCTTTATGCCGGATTTAAAGCGTTGCATGAGCATGTTTCTTATGTTGGCATGGAGGAAGGGGAGGAGAAGCTGGCAATCAATGAAGTCTGGGATGTAAGAGTTTGGGAAACAGGATCAGAAAATGTTAATATAGTGGACCTGACCACCACGCTTAACTCTCCGCTTCCAAACGGAATACTTTTTAATCAGTACCGTTATGGCGGGGGTATCGGTTACCGGGCTACTGAAAAGTGGCAGCGTGATAATTCAAGGGTGCTTACCTCAGAAGGCAAAACCAGGAATGAAACTGATGCTTCCACAGCCAGGTGGTGCATTATTGAAGGCGAGACAGAGGTGGAGGAGGGAGTGTCAGGAGTACTCTTTCTCAGCCATCCGGGCAACAGGATGCACCCGGAACCTATGCGAATGTGGCATGAGGATGCAGCCGGAGGTACAGGCCAGATATTTTTTCAGTTTACACCCATCAGGCATCATGAATGGAAAATCGAGCCGGGAAAGAGTTATACTTTAAAATACAGAATAATTGCCTATGATGGTGAGATGAAACCGGAAGAAGCTGAAAAATACTGGCAGTCTTTTGCTTCTTCTCCAATTATCAGGTTTCGGTAATTAACGGCAGGCTGAAAGGATCGGTATTTATTGATCAATTCTCACTATCTCTTGACGGGGAGCCCGCAGCCCCGTGGCGCTCAATACCGGAGTAATTGTTTTTTGAAGTAATATAAAATCAACTATGAGATATTATGTCTATATTATTTTGATCGCCGCTATTTTTTTAATGAGTTCCTGTTCCGTCGTCCCGGAACCGGTAAATCCCAATGCCACCTTTGAGGCAAGGGAACTGTTGTCGCGGCTGTATGAAATACAGGGAGAAATGATATTTTCCGGACAGCATAATTATCCCCATCAGCTTACCAGGTCGTCCGACACTGTTTATTCCTACACCGGCAAATACCCCGTGGTTTGGGGCTGCGACCTGAGAGACGCGCAGGATTTCATCAATGACGGTATAGAAGAAGCCATTCGTCAGCATGACAAGGGTGCCATCGTAACGGCCATGTCGCACATGGACCGTCCTTTTGATACTATAGGTACCCGGCGAAGCTCATGGAGGGAGATGTCAGATGAGCAATGGGCTGATCTGATAACACCCGGCACAGAGCTGCATTACATGCTGATCGATAGGATCGACAATATTGCAGGAATGCTTAAAAAGCTTGATGATGCCAATGTACCCGTGCTCTGGCGTCCCTTCCACGAAATGAACGGAATATGGTTCTGGTGGGGCAACCGTCCGGGACAGGGCGGCTTTGAGGAATTATGGAAGATAATGTACTACCGGTATACCGATCATCACGGGCTCAATAACCTGATATGGGTATGGAACCCTAATGCTCCCCGCGACCTGGAAGGTGACGAAGCCTATGCCTATGAGCTGTTCTATCCGGGTCACCGGTATGTCGACGTTCTGGCAGCCGATGTTTATCACAATGACTACCGGCAGTCCCACCATGACGATCTGCTGGAGCTGGCAGACGGCAAACCTATAGGGCTCGGTGAGGTAGGCGTGCTGCCTACTCCGGAAATACTGGAGCAACAGCCCATGTGGACCTGGTTCATGTGCTGGGCCAACTGGATATGGACCCATAACACACCGGAGCAGGTAAGGGAACTTTATGAATCACCACGGGTGGTGACACTGGGGGACCTGAAGGATTAATAATTCAGCTCAATTGACCGGAGTAACGTGTCTTTTATGCAGCATGATACTTATCCGGGCACTGCGGTTGGAATGAAAACGAAATTCAGATTTTGGATGCGCTATTGTAATATTAGCAATAATCAATCCTTTAACAAAACTAAATGACATACTTTTTAAATGACAGGGAACTGGTCAGAAAAATACGCGGAGGAGATATTTTTGCATTTGAAAAGCTGTTCAAAAAGTATTATACAAGATTGTGCGTTTTTGCTGAGGATTATCTTAAGGAACCTGCCCTGGCCGAAGAAATTGTTGCAGAATTGTTTACAAACTTGTGGGAAAAGAGAAACAAGCTTCCAGATATAGTAAATTTAAATGCTTACTTGTACAGAAGTGTTCATAATAATTGTCTGCTGTACCTGGAACGTCTGAAGCTTTTAAAAAAATATAAGGAATTTGCCGTTACTGAAATCCAAAGGAAACAGTTGATGTATGACGGTGATAATAGTTACCCCCTGGCAAATCTTATTTCGCAGGAAATAGAATCAAAAATAGAAGAAGCCATTGACAGTCTGCCGGAAAGATGCCGGGAAATTTTTTGCATGCACAGGTTTGAAGACGAGACTTATGAAAGTATTTCCCTAAAGCTGGGGATAAGTATAAATACCGTGCGTACTCAAATGATGAGAGCAATGGACAAGCTAAGGGAAAGTTTGAAAGAATATCTTCCTCCTCAACCTGGAAAAAGATCTAAAGATGAGATCAAAAAAAGTTGACGAATCCCTGTTCGATTTCATAACGATGAGTACTCCCCCTGATCCGGAGCAGGTGAACAGGTTGACTGATGATCCTGACTGTGCACGGAGTATAAGGGAAATGATTGATATATGGCAGGTGACAGGCATGATCAGGAGAAAGGAGTACAATGCCGACAGGGTCTTCCGAAAACTGAAAAGACGGATTATTAAGGAAAGGAGATTGGCCGATCTGAGAAAGACCAGGATCTTTTTGGCAGTTGCAGCAACTTTTACCTTATTTATAGTAGCGGGTTACTTCGCACGTGATTATTACCTGAATTTTTCATCCGGCGCTTACCAGGAAATGATCGTGCCCTATGGGTCCCGCTCGGAAGCAACACTGCCGGATGGCTCAAAGGTATGGCTGAATGCAGGAAGCCGGATCAGGTACAGTAGAGCGTTTAATCGAGGGAACAGGGTTGTATGGATGACAGGTGAATGTTATTTTAGTGTGAACAGCAGTAGTAATTCACCCTTTATTGTTAAAACTCCCGGGTTGACAATTACATCGATCGGCACCCAGTTCAATGTGAAGGCATATCCCGATGAGCCGACAATTAATGCCACATTGCTGGAAGGGAACATCAAAATTGAAACATTCCTGCAGGATAAAGGTAATTCTGAACCGATAATCCTGCAGCCTCTTCAAAGCGCTGTATTTAAGAAAAAGTCCACACCTCTGCCTTATAAATCGCCAGATGAATCAATAATTGATGAATTTATGAAAAGGCCTGAAAAAGTACCCGCCAGTATGATCGATATCAGGCAAAACCCTGATGCCTACAAGTTAACTTCATGGAAGGATGGCAGATTGATAATTGAAAACGAAAAGCTTGAATCGCTTGCCCGTAAGCTGGAAAGAAGATATAATGTGAAAATCCGGTTCGAAGACGAGAATGTAAAGAATTATGTTTTCAGCGGTCGACTGGAGAATGAGACTTTCGAGCAAGTGATGAATATTATTGGAATTACTTCGCCCGTGACCTACATTTTCGACGGAAATAGAATATTGATAAGTGAAGATAAGGAAAAAAGAAGCAGGCTTCAGTAAGACGGAAAAGAGCCTGAAAAATATTTGAATTTCCTGTCACATTATCCCGCGTTTTCCTAATCTTAATTATAATAACTTCTACTTAAAAAACCCGGAAATTGGAAAACCACAACGATATTGAATCCCTTTATCTCCGAATGCTTGAAGGGAAACTTACAAATGAGGATATAAAAAGGATCCATGAAACCCGGGATATTGATCAATCATTTTATTACTATTCCAGGTGCTATCATGATATATGGCAAAGTTCGTCATTAAACCGTGCAAAGACCAGGTACGATCCAGACAAAGCCTGGAAAAAGATGAATAATTCCCTGCCTTCCGATCATGGCTCCCAAACCATTGCAAAAATCCCGGCAGTTTCATTTCTGCTTAAAATAGCAGCGGTTATCCTGTTGATTCTGATTCCCGGGTATTTTTACCTTCAAAATTCGAAAACCCTTGATATTGCTGAATATTCTGATTCAAGTATTAGTTCATTCCATGTTCCCTACGGCTCCAGGTCGATCATAAATTTGCAGGACGGAACCAGGGTCTGGCTGAATTCAGGAAGTACCCTTTCATATAGAATGAATTTCGGGAATGGGTACCGGGATGTCAACCTTGAAGGCGAAGCCTTTTTTGAAGTGGAAAAAGATGAAAACAAACCTTTCAGGGTCCATGCAAAAGAATCGGTAATACATGTTACCGGAACCTCTTTCAATGTTAAGGCATATCACGATGAGAAAGACATCGAGACAACCGTGGTAGAAGGTTCGGTAAAAGTATTTGTCCGGCCTGCTGTTGAAAATTCCGGGATCACCCTCGAAGCCGACCAAATGTTGTCAATCCGGCCTAAACATATATGCTTGCCTGGTAAATACGGCCATCAATCCTTTGACGAGGCCCCTTATATAGCAACTATTATTACTCTTGACCAGAAGAAGCCTGCCGAAGCTGTTACTTCATGGAGAGAAAACAGATGGGATATCAGAAGTGAAAGACTTGAAGATATTTCAAGAAGGATTGAACGCAGGTATAATGTTAAGGTTATTATTTCTGAAGATGAACTCAAGGATATGATATTCAGCGGCGCTTTTAGGGACGAAAGTCTTGAACAAGTTTTACGCGCTATTAGTGCAACAGCACCTGTTAATTATAAAATATTGAACCAGGAAGTATATATGTATAAGTTGAATTGAACCTTAACAGCATTAAAAAAAGCTGTGGAATGTTGGACTCATCCCACAGCAGTCATTAATCGCATGCATGAAGATCCACCGGTAGGAACAGCAGGATCTTTATGCACATAACAATTAACCATGTAAAGTTATGAAAAAAAACAAAAACTATTCCAGGTCACCCGTGGGAAGACCAATCATTAAACTACTTTTATTTATGAAAATCACCACGATTTTTTTGATTATCGGAATGTTGCAAACTTCAGCTGCAATATACTCCCAGAATGTATCATTTCCATCAGACAGGAACATGTTCTCGTTGAGGGAAATAATAAAAGAAGTTGAAAATCAGTCAGATCTAAGGTTTTTCTATAATGATGTGTTCACGAATATCGATCAGCAACACGTTCTGGCATCCAATAATGTAAGCCTGGATTATATACTGAATGATTTTCTTGAAGAACTGGATCTTTCTTATAAACTGCTGGAAGATAACCTGGTGGTAATTACACCTAAAAACATCTTTCAGAGTGCTGGCAGGGACAGTGATGTTGCTGGAAGCCATGCCCTGAAAACCTCTTCAGTCAGACAGCCTGTCAGTAATCGCCAGGAGTTTGTTGTCAGGGGTACTGTTACTGATGCAACTGACGGGTCTACCTTGCCGAACGTGAATATATTCCAAAAGGGTACTACTATAGGTGTAATATCAGATCCGGAAGGATACTATGAAATTACCGTTTCAGAACCTGATGCAATTCTGGTTTTTTCTTTTGTAGGATTCATTAATGAGGAAATCAATGTAAATGGACGCAGGGAGATCGACGTTTTGATGGTACCTGACGTTTTTACCCTTGAAGAAACTGTTGTTATCGGCTATGGTGTGCAGAGAAGAGATGATCTTACCGGTTCTGTTTCCATAGTATCAGGAGATGACCTGACCCGCACAGCCCCGGCTACTCTTGGTCAGGCTCTGCAAGGACGCGCTGCAGGAGTCTCCGTCACCGCAAATTCCGGTCAGCCAGGCGCTCAAACCTCTGTAAAAATCAGGGGTATTGGCTCAATTTCCAGTGGCCCCGATCCCCTGTATATTATTGACGGCATGG
>SLKJ01000108.1 GCA_007134675.1 Bacteroidales bacterium | reverse complement strand
GACCTACATTATCCCTTGTCAGCCTTGCCCATATCCTTGCACCCTCCGGATTCATTGCCATGGTGACCTCCGGGGTGGCCTGGGTGTGACCGAAATCCACCCTGGCATCGGTAATAACATCCCCGTCAAGGGGGGGCCTGCCGTCACGGCTGGTAACCTTTACTGCATGGAGCTCATAAAATGACTCGGTTGCATCCCAGCGTGGAGGTTTAACTCCCCAGTAAAACCGGATATTCCGGGGAAAAAGCTGTTGTACCTGAGGCATGTTAAGGTATTGATTTACCCTGGCAGTATCGCGGTATTCTGCTATACCTACGACAGAACCTCCCATAAGCTGTCCGTCCGGACCTGTACTTGGATTAAGTATGCTGAAAAGCGGAAAGTCTGCCAGCATCTGGTCAGGTGTCATATCCGGGTCAAGCTCTGCGGTATCCCTTTCAAGCAGATCAAGAAGAGATTCTTCCTGGGCACTGAGTTCATCTGCCCGTGTCAGTTCATCGAGCAGCTCCGGTTGATCGGGGTCGACAGTTTCAACAGGTTCTTCCGGGTCTGCAAGTGCTCTGCGGGCTTCCTCCAGTTCTCTTATCCGGTCGTTGGCCTGTAGCAGGAAGGGATATATTTCCTGATTTTCAAATGTTTCCCAGAATTCAAGATTTGCTGTACCCTGGAGCAGCGACCGGACCCTTTCGGGTTCTTTTACTCCGGGTAGCTCAACAAGGATACGTCCGTGTGTTTCCAGTTTCTGGATATTTGGCTGGGCAACTCCAAAGCGGTCGATACGGCTTCGAAGTATGTTGAAAGAGTTGTCTATTGCTTTCTCCGCTTCCCGGCGTATCACGTTCAGGACCTCCTGGTTGGTCGAATTAAAGCTGATCCTGTCCCTGAGTTCAACAGTGCTGAATATGGCAGCCAGCTGTGCGTTGGGATCAACCGTCTCAAAGGCCCTGCCAAAGAGGGTTATGAAATCTTCAGTGCTTGTTCTCTGGTATTCCCGTGCCAGGTTGAGTGCTTCAATAAAAGTGGGGTCAGTGCTGTAGTTGGAAAGCGCCCTTATTATCTCATAGGAAGAAATCTCAAGGGTAACGTTCATCCCACCGCGCAGGTCCAGTCCCAGATTTATCTCTCTCTCCTTCGCTTCCCTGAAGGTATATTGCCGTAAACCCAGAAAATTAAATACAACCTCCCTCATCATTGAGTCCAGAAAAGCCTCTTCCTTCACCGGATCTCCCTGTGCATATAATGCCGCTTCTCTTTCTACTTTTCGTGTAATATAAGTAAAGGACAACTGGTAGAAGCTCACCAGGGCCAAAGCAATTGCCAGCAGTTTCACTGCTCCTTTGTTCTGCATTTCTTAATTTCTTTATTGATTATGACTATTTTTCCGATTCCTGGATTGTGGCGCAAATATATTATTTTTTTTTGTAAACGCCACGTTTAACAGCTACTAAATAAGCCTTATGCCTAAAACTTTACAATTGCTTTTTTATTTTAGAAAAAGTCTCTTTTCTTCCGAAAATCTGCCGGGATTTTTGAATTTTTCACAATAATCAAGGCAGGTAGGTACTCGTCGGCCTGCCCACTTCTTTTGAAGAAATTTACCGGTTTAACGTGTACTGTCCGGGTGAACCGCCCATGATAATATTTTTTAAATAACAGGAAAATATTAAAGCAGGTTACCTGTGAAAGAGGGTTCAGGGTCAGAATAGATTCGTGTCGTCAAGTATCTTCTTTAACCGGCGGACTGAACAGGCTGAATCATGAAGAAGCTGCTTTTCATTATCATCCAGTTCTATTTCTACCACCTGTTCTACACCTGCTCTTCCCAACTTTACGGGAACACCAAGGTAAAGATCTCTGATTCCGTATTCCCCGCTAACATAAGCACAGATTGAAAAAATCCGGTGCTGATCATGCGCAATTGCTTCTACCATAAGAGCAGCTGCAGCTCCTGGTGCATACCAGGCAGAGGTACCGATAAGTTTTACAAGATCACCGCCTCCCTGCCGGGTCTTCTGGACTATCCGATCAATTTCTTCCTGATCAAGCAACTGTGATACCGGTATTCCTGAAACTGATGTATACCGGGGAAGAGGAACCATGGTATCTCCATGCCCGCCGAGAAGAAGAGCCTGCACATCACGGGGTGAGGTATTCAGTGCTTCTGCAATAAAGGATTTGTACCTTGCCGCATCAAGTATGCCTGCCATGCCAAACACCTTGCTGTGATGCATTTTGGCAGCCAGGTATGCTGCATAGGTCATCACATCAAGCGGGTTGGATACAACAATGATAACGGCATCCGGAGAATACCTGATTACTTTTTCGGTTACCTCCTTAACGATCTTTGCATTAGTTGAAATAAGGTCGTCCCTGCTCATCCCGGGTTTTCTGGGAATTCCTGAGGTTATTACTACGATCTCAGAATCTTTAGTGGCAAGGTAATCATTTGTTACTCCGATGATCCTTGTATCAAAAATATTTACCGAGGCAGTCTGCCACATATCCAGGGCTTTACCCTCGGCAAGACCCTCCTTGATATCCACTAGAACAATCTGATTTGCCAGGGCCTTGTGAGCGATTACGTTGGCGCATGTGGCACCTACATTGCCGGCCCCGATAACGGTGATCTTCATTATTGATTAATTTTAGTTTAGTGATGATAGATTATAATTTCAGGTTGTCAAACAAATCTCTTTGATATAACAGTTTGTAAAGTAACAGCATTCTCTCTTTTTGGTTTAAATGGTAACAAAATTTTAAATAAGGAATCTGAGGTTAATTAGTATTGAATTTCATTCTGGTTTATTGATATTATTGTTCATTGGGGTAAGTAAGTATTATTGTTCACTGGGGGGTTAACTTAGAATTGGGGGTTCAATTGTTATTCTCAGCTTCATTATAATTGTCTTTTTCGTCTGGCTTTAAGGTTTTTCCCTTTCTTTTTCGGTACATTCTGCTGAGAATCAGCGGGTCCTTACTGAATGTGATCACCAGAGCCGATGAAATAATAATACTGAAAAGAACGATGGAATAGCCCAGGTCCTGTATCTTTTCACCATTCACAAGTCCCATCTGCAGTGGAATGGATGCCAGAACTGCCGGCACAAGTCCTTTTGGTGCCATTATTGACATGGTAGTCAGATCCCTCAGGCCTACTCCACCGGGCGCAAAAATACGCGTCACCAATGGCCGGAAAAGAATTATCAGGCCTACGGTAATTAATCCTAACAGGTATGTCCATAAATTACCGAACTGAATATTAATCCCCACATAGACAAAAAAATATGTTTGTAGTATAAAAACTATTTCACCGAAAAAATTCCTTTCATGATCAGTCAGGTTTGTGGCCTGGATTAGAAAGATCCTTCTGAATATTTTATTGTTGTTGATTGTCTCACTGTTGCCAAGCATTATCCCGAACATAAGCGTGGCAATACCACCATTAAAACCCAGTATCTCAACAAGGCCATAAAGGATAAACACAAAAGCCGGGGTGGTAAACATTGAGTTCTTGATGCTTCTTATGTTGTTAAGCATCACAGACCAGGCCGTTCCTCCCATAACACCAAAAACGGCAGCGAACAGAAATGATTTCCACATTTCTGACATTACTCCCCCGATATTTATTTCTCCAATCTGCATTCCTTCAAGGAAAGCCAATCCTACTACCAGGCAAAGTACATCGCTCAGCACCGATTCAATATACAGAATAACCTGGCTCTTTTCACCAATATTGAGCTGTCTTACCATAGGTATTACTACAGCCGATGATGTGCCACCTACTATTGCTCCCAGGAAAATGGAGCTTATCCAGTCCAATCGCCCCAGGTAATTGGCCATTAATGTCGCAATTGCCGCACTACCCATAAAATTGAACAGGGTGATGAATGTAGCTGGGCCGATACTTCTTTTCAGTTCTGAAAACTTAAGACTTATACCACTTTCGAATAGAATAATTATCAGTGTCAGGGTAGTAAATACCCGTCCCACTTCACCAAAAAAGGAGACCTGTACGATACCGGTCAGGGGACCGAGGATAATTCCAATAATAAGCAGCAGGAGGACATTGGGGATCTTTGTTTTATTGAAAAGTTCGTTGAAGAGATGGGCGCAGAATATGAGTATGCCCAGGAAAACTATAACAAACGAGATATCCATTGAATTTTACCTTTTACAAAATACAAACATATAAAAAGTTATTCATTAGGATTTCACATGATATTTATTCTCACAACGGATGATGGATCCAGTTACCGGAAAACAGTATTTCTCACATTATCAGGTCGTCAAAGTCCTCTGTAAGGCGTATATCCCTTTCAAAATCATATAAGGTAAGTCGCCTCAGGTTGTAATAGAAACGCCAGTAGTTACGCAGGGCTGAAATATATGATCTTCTGGCAATATCCTGTTCTCTGATGGCATCATTGAGGTCGCGGACATCTATCCGGCCAATGAGGAATCGCTCACGTGTTACGTCAAATCTTTTCTGTGCAATTGTGTCGGCCTTTGCAGCAATGGCAAGTTGATCATATTGCATGGTAAACTGCATCACCTCAAGGAACACGTTTTGTTCGAAATCAATACGTGCCTGTTCCACTTGTGTGCGGACAACCTCCTGGCTCGATTGGGCCATCCTGTGCCTTCCCCGGCCCAGTCCCCAGTCCAGAATGGGAATATTGAGACCGATCTGTAATCTTTGCGCCACTTGAGGATCTCTGTATGCATCTGCAAATGCAGGATCGCTGGCCGATAGTCCGTAGGAAGCAAAGAGATCTGCATTAAAACCCATCTCCGACCTGGCTCTTGCAACATCCCGGTCGGCTTCGATCAGCCGTCGTTCAAACTCGATTACTTCAGGATTGTTCATAAGGGCTTCATTCAGAGCTTTATCCAGGTCCGGTTTTAACATCGGCACACGGGGATCGATCTCCAGTTCAATATCCACAGTCTCATTGTAACCAAGGAACGAGCGAAGCCTGAACTTTCTCACCTCCAGGTCAAGTGTGGCTTCATTTAGTGCTGTTCCTGCATTAAGATAACCCAGTTCCATTTGCAGTAGCTGGTTTTCCGGTATCGTGCCGATATTGTATCGACCCTGTGCTATCCGGTAAAGGGTGTCGGTGTTGGAATAGTTCAGTTCTGCAATTTCAAGGTTAACCTGTGCCAGTGCAAGGTCAAAAAAGAGGTTCACTGCCTGCAAAGAAACATTTTCCATGGCGCTTACATATGATCTTTTAGCCTCTTCAAAACGTAATGGCTCTATTTCACGTTGCCAGCGGTACGCATTATACCCTGAAAGTGATTGGGTGAAACCTATTGTAAGCGGGATTGTCCGGTAGGAGTGTTCGTCAAAGTCCAGATTGTCGATCCTTTCCAGCTCCGAAAAAAGAAAGACCTGTCCTCCTGTTAGTCCGATATTCTGATTAAGGGATAACCTGGCAAGGGAGTTAATAACATTTCTCTCAATAAATCTCTGACTTCCGTCAGGGTCTGTGTAGGGCTCAATATCCCTCCTGAAATTGGGGAGGGTCCCCCTGAGGTTAAGGCCGGGTAAAAACTCTGCCCTGTATGTGCGGTGTTGCCAGTAACTTGACCTGAACCTGTGCTGAGCAAGAATTGCCTGTGGCGACTGGTACTTCGCTATTTCCACTACCTCTTCAAGAGATAGCCTCATGGTGCGCTGTCCGTTCTGTCCATTGAGGGAGCCCGGGGTTAATGAAATTATTAACAACAATAACCCGGGGATAGTCATATTAAATTTCTGCATATTATCCTGGTAAATTTAGGGTTGGGCTGTATTGATCTCAAACACTCATTTTTTGGTTATTCATACCGAAGAGATTCGATAGGATCCCTTTCAGATGCCCTTTTGGCAGGTGAGTATCCGAAAATAACACCTACCGAGGCAGAAACTAAAAATGCTATAAGCACAGATGAAAATGATACTATTGTCGATATATCAGCAAATTGTGTAATCAGTCTTGACAGTATTATACCCAGAATCACACCCACCAGTCCCCCGCTCACACTTATCAGAACCGCTTCTGAAAGGAACTGCACTATAATATCTATCCGGGTTGCCCCTATCGCCTGGCGTGTGCCGATCTCCTTGATCCTCTCCATTACCGAGGCAAACATGATGTTCATAATGCCTATACCTCCCACTATCAGAGATATGCTGGCAATTGCTCCCAGCACAATATTGAATATTTCCCTTGTACGCTGCTGCTGCTTGAGCAGCAGTTCCGGAACAGTAACCTCAAAGTCCTTGACATCAGAATGCCGTCTCAACAGCATCCGGCCGATTAATTCGGCTGTGGGAGCCAGCTGCTCGGTTTCGGCAACCTGCACAACGATCTTATCAAGCTGGTGATAGTTCGAGGAAACATTCTGGCTTGGGTTTGTACTGATCATGCTTCTCATTGCAAAAAAACCTCTTCCTCTTCCGGCACCAGCTGATACCGGAGCTTCCCGCCTGAGAATGCCACGGTTCTGGTAACGCATGAGCATAGTCTTAACAGGTACATACAGGTTATCATTATATACATTGATGCCCACATTTTCAAATGCGGAAACAGAAACGTTGCTTCTTTCAATTACTCCAATAACCTGCAGCCATACATGGCCAAATTTGATATACTTTCCGACAGGATCTACATCGGGGAAGAAGCGGGATTTGATGTTTGCCCCGATAACGCATACGGCCAGTCCGTTTTCCTCCTGGTATTCATTGAATACTGTTCCCGATTCAAGAGGCAGGTTGAACAATTCGAAATAGTCCCTCGATACTCCTATCAGTTTTGCAGGCTCCCTCTTACCACCGTAAACAGCATGCGAGTTAAGCGCTATTTCAGGGCTGATGCGTACAACAGATGGTATCGTAGACTCAATGGCTTCTGCATCGAGCAGACTGAGCCCTCTGCTGAATTTGCCTCTCTGCCGGGGTCCGTTACCGTTATTTTCATCTATATCTTCAGTTTCCTCAACTATTGGTGTAACAAGTATGTTGTTAACCCCTACCATCTTGATCTGTTCAAGAATTTCCTGCTGTGCTCCGTTTCCTATGGCAAGCATGCTTATTACGGAGGCTACCCCGAAAATAATGCCCAGAGCAGTAAGAACAGATTTAAGCTTGTTTGCCAGGATCGACTCCATGGCAATCACCACATCGTGAAAATACTTTCTCATACAATTATTATTTTTCAGTTTCCGGGTCGTTGAGTCTGCATATTCCCGGCACCCTCACCTCTTCTACCTGCACCCGCAGGCATCTGCCTCATCCTCTCCTCGCGTTCCTTCATAATTCTCTCCTCTTCTTCTCTTCTTGCTTGTTCATCGGCCTTTTCCCTGGCTTTTTTTTCCTCGATAATTGCAATAAGTTCTTCTCCAACCACCCGGAATCTGTCAGGGTTGTCAGGAGTTGTAAGGTAAACACGGTCATTCGCTGCTAATCCGTGCTCTACAATAACATGGTTGTCATTGGATTCTCCCAGAACTATGATCTGTCTTGTGCCATTCCTTTTATAGACAAAGGGAATACTGTCTGTCAGGTTAATTGCTTCAAGTGGAACATAAAGTACATCATCATAGGCCTGCGTTACGATAACGTTACTGGTTGTCATTGCTGGACGCAGTATTGGGTCATTATCATCTAGTCTTATTTGTACCTCAAACACTTTTGCGTCAGTATTGGGCATTTGTTCCCCTACATTAGCAACCTGTATGATCCTTCCCGAATATTGCCTGTCGGGGAAAGCATCAACACCGATCCGCACATCCTGGCCTGCTTTTACCTTGCTTACATCTATTTCATTCACGTAGGTCCTGGACAACATGGATGAAAGGTCAGGGAGAGTTGCCACGGTGAGGTCCCAGGGACTGATGGTGGAGCCGACTGTCCGCCTCGCTCCGTTCCACTCCCTGTGATAGATCACCATTCCCGATTTTGGTGCACGTATTGTAAATCTTTCAAGCACATCCAGCATCTCCTGGTATCTGCGTCTCTGCTGAGCCAGGTTGATAGCAGCCTCATTCATATCTTCAATTGACTGCTGTACCCTGAGCTTGTAATTTTGTTTCGCCTGCTCCAGTCCCCGCTCAGCCCTGTCAAGGTTTATCTCTGCCTGCCTTATGGTTGCCGGTGGTTCGAACTTTGACTGTTCGAGGGTAAGCCTTCTTTCTTCCACTGTATAGTTCAGGTTTATAAGCTCATCACGCAGGTTGCTGAGTGTGATGGTGGTGTCGAGCTGGGTCCTGTTATACTGTGCTTCAGCCCTTTCAAGTGCATCCTCAATATCTTTCAGCGCATTGTCCGATTCAGAGCGGTCAAGCAACGCCACATAATCTCCGGAATCAACCACTGTACCTTCAGGTATAAGATCCTGAATCCGTATATTGCCTATCCGCAGGTTGCGGCTTCGCAACTCCTGGGGACCGGTTATTTGTTCCGAGCGCTCTGCCTGGAGTTCACCGGTAACGGTTACAAGCACTTCGAATTTACCTCTCATAACGGGTACCTCAAGCATTGCGATGTTATCTTTCTCGCCGGCAAGTGCATAAATAATAATTGCCAGCACCAGGGCTCCGATTGCTACCGTTGTAACTATTATACTTCGTTTCATTATCTTTTGGTTATTTAGCAGTTCATGAAGTTATAACGAAAATAATCCCTGTGCAATATTCAGACTACTTAATAGAAACAAAAAACTGTTCCCTTGAGTTCAGGATTAACTTTTTTTAACCTTAAATATGTTCAGTTTAGTTCATTTTATATGCCTTTTCTTGTGAGAATCCAGTATCCGGGTGGATTCATACTGAAAAATCCGCCTGCTCAGGTATTATTTGATCTTAATACCTTATAATGGTTTAATGAAGTAGAATCTTTTCCATTTTTTTAAGATCTTTGACCTTTCCTGATAAGTTCGATGACTTTTGATGAGAGACTTTCAGCCTTTTCTCTTTCAGTTGCTTCAGAGTATATCCTTATTATCGGTTCGGTATTTGATTTTCGAAGATGCACCCAACCTCCGGGCAGGTCAATCCTTAATCCATCGATCTCGTTTAACTGATTCCCGGAGTAGTGTTTTTTAACCTTGCTCAGGACAGCATCCAGATCAATACCGGGTGACAGCACTACCTTGTTTTTTGAAAGGTAGTAATCAGGATACCTTGTCCTGAGTTCGCTGCATTTTATTCCCTGTTTTGCAAGATGTGTGAGGAACAGTGCTGCACCGACAAGAGCGTCACGACCATAGTGCAGTGCCGGATAGATCACACCTCCGTTGCCTTCTCCACCTATTACGGCTCCGGTTCGTTTCATTTCGGATGTAACATTCACCTCCCCTACGGCAGAGGAGAAATGTATGCCACCATGACTTTCGGTAATATCCCTGAGCGCCCTGGTAGAAGAGAGGTTTGATACCGTGTTGCCCGGGTTCTTTGAAAGAACATAGTCTGCAACTGCCACCAGGGTATACTCTTCGCCAAACATTGTCCCGTCCTCGTTTATTATTGCCAGGCGGTCGACATCAGGATCAACTGCAAATCCCAGATCAGCTTTCTCTGAAACAACAGTTTCTGAAAGCTCCTGAAGGTTTTCCGGCAATGGTTCCGGATTGTGGGGGAATAATCCGTCAGGCTCACAATATAGTTCAACCACCTCTTTTACTCCAAGTAACCTTAACAGTTCCGGAAGAACCAGGCCTCCGACAGAATTAACACAGTCTGTTACTATTTTAAAATTCCTGTTTCTGATTGCATTAACATCGACAAGAGGTAGTGACAGAATTGCATCTATATGTTTAAGTGTAAAACCTGATCCCCTATTGTAGCTTCCAAGTCCGGATATTCCAGCGAAGTCAAACTTTTCAGCTTCAGCAATCGCAAGCAGCTCTTCCCCGTCTTCAGGAGAAAGAAACTCACCTTTGTTGTTCAGAAGTTTCAGGGCATTCCACTCTGCAGGGTTATGGCTGGCAGTGATAATTATTCCTCCATCGGCTTTTTCAAATCGCACTGCCATTTCAACTGTCGGAGTAGATGATGGTCCCACATCTATAATGTCCATTCCCATTCCCACAAGTGTCCCGCAAATCAGTTTATTAACCATGCTGCCTGAGGGCCTTGCATCCCGGCCGATGATCACCTTATATTTATTTTTTATTGAACGGGTTTTGACCCATGTAGCCCATGCTGAGGTGAATTTTACAATGTCCGGTGGTGTTAGTCCCTCACCGGGATTGCCACCTATGGTACCGCGAATACCGGAGATGGATTTAATAAGAGTCATAGTGGAATATTTATTATATTTCTACGGAATGGCGAAGTTATAGCAATTGACTCAAAATCCGGTCATAATTACCGGAAAAACCCCGATGCTGTGTAATAAATATAATAAAAATCAGTCAGATATGTATGCCGGATTATGATAATTAAAATCTATTTCATGTTTGTGGTGTTAATATCTTAACTTTGCATTTTATAAGCAGAAAATAACCCTTCCCTTGTAAAACAACCATCATCACATGCATGAGAAAAAATCAGATAAGCCTTTTGGAAAAAGAAATCAGAAAAGAGAGCACCCTTTTGAGAAGTTCAGGCATAAAAAACCTCTTGCGGGGAAAAAAGAGTCCCGGGACGAAGTCAGGGGAAGAGCTTTCAAAAAAAAGGACCATGGGCAGTTACCGGCTGCACCCTACAAGACAAAGGATATAAGGCTGAACAGGTATATTGCAAATTCAGGTATCTGTTCGCGCAGAGAGGCTGATGAATATATTGCAGCCGGGCATATAACGGTAAATGATAGGGTTGTAAAAGAGGTTGGAACAAAAGTCAACCGGTCTGATATAGTCAGGTTTAAGGGGCGAAAGCTGAATCCCGAAAAAAAGGTTTACCTCCTGCTTAACAAGCCACGAGATTTTATTACAACTGTTGATGATCCTTATGCGAAGCGGACTGTCATGGAGTTGGTCAGGAACTCCTGCAGGGAGAGGATATACCCGGTTGGGAGGCTGGACAGGCATACAACAGGTCTGTTGCTTTTTACAAATGATGGCGAGCTTACCAAAAAGCTTACCCATCCTTCACATAAGGTGATCAAGATTTACCAGGTCGGACTGGACAGACCATTGGAAAGGGAAGATATGGAAAAGATTGCTAAAGGCGTGGAGCTTGATGACGGTCCAGTCAGCGTTGATGAAATAAGCTATATCGATGCTGCCGACAGGTCCGAGGTAGGAATTCAGCTGCATTCAGGTAAGAACCGGATCATCAGGCGGATTTTCAAGCATTTTGATTACAAGGTGGTCAGGTTGGACAGGGTTTTTTTTGCAGGCCTTACCAAGAAGAACCTCCCAAGGGGGAAGTGGCGGTTTTTAAATTATAAAGAGATCAACCGGTTGAAGATGAATATTTTCAGTTAGGAGGTCATTAGCAAGGTAATTTTTATTAATGAGTATATTTCTCCTGCGGGGATCTTTACAGACAGCCCCTGTACCGGGCAGCAATTTCAGAAAATGCAGAAAGTTTTCAATATAATCATCAATTCCCTTTTACTTGCCGGGTGGCCTTTTTCTTTATCTGTGCAAGGGCAGATGGCTCTTGAGGGACGGGTTATCGACAGGGAAACAGGTGAATCCCTGCCTTTTGTCAATATTGTTTACAATGAGAGGGGTACGGGAACCACCACCAGTCTTGACGGGTATTTTTCGATTAAAAAGGGGGCTCACCCTGAATTTCTGCGGTTAAGTTATGTAGGGTATGAAACAGAGACGATATACCCATCGGAATGGGAACAGGATGAAGTGCTTGTTTTTACCATGAAAAGAAAGCCATATCTTATCGAAGAGGTAACGGTTCGTCCTGGCATTAATCCGGCACACCGCATAATAGAAAATGCTTTTCGCAACCGGAGGCTGAATGATCCTGAAATGCTTTCTTCATTTTCCTATACATCATATAATAAGCTGTTTTTTACGCTTGTACCTGACAGTGTCCTTTCCCGGGTAAACCTTCCGGGATCACCTAATGTATCCATAAGGTTTGCATTTACAGGGGCTTCGGAAACCGGAACCAGTGAACCTGCTGATAAGGATACCCTCCGCCAGCAGGAAAACGACGCTTTAAAGCATTCTGAAAACGACACTTTACTGCATCCTGAAAACGACACTGTGGTAGTTGAAATAGCAGATTCGAGTGAAATACGAATGAGGGAATTTCTTGAAAAACAGCACCTCTTCCTTATGGAGTCTATCAGTAAGAGGGAATACAGAAGACCGGGAAGAAACAATGAGAAGGTGCTGGCCTCCAGAGTCAGTGGATTCCAGGACCCCTCTTTTTCACTCCTTGCCACACAGCTTCAGTCCTTTTCCTTTTATGATGATTTCATCTCTCTTCTTGACAGGAGATACCTGAACCCCATAAGCAGGGGCAGTGCATCCAGGTATTCATTCATACTGGAGGACAGTATGTTTACCGAGCGGAATGATACCCTTTTCGTAATATCCTTCAGACCCTATCCTGGCCGTAACTTTGACGGGCTTCGCGGGGTTGTTTACATCAATTCCAATGGTTATGCAGTGCAGAATGTAATTACCGAGCCATTTGAGCCAGCGGACTTTTTTACCATAAGGATACAGCAGAACTACCGGTTTGCTGATGAAAGGCAGTGGTTCCCTGCCGAACTGAATACCGATATTATTATGGGCAGGGAAAGTGTTTCAACCCAATCAGCTACTAAATACAGCCTTGTCGGTATCGGGAAGTCTTATCTGTCGGACATAGAGATAGAACCCGGACTGGCACGGAGGCGATTTAATCATGTTGAGCTTACCATTTCGCCTGATGCACATCGACAGGATGAATCGTTCTGGCAGAAATATCGTACCGAATCTCTATCCTCACAGGATGAGGCAACCTATCATTTTATGGATAGCGTTGGAGAGGAGGCAAATTTTGACAGGTTGCTGGGGATCTTTGAAGCCCTTACAACCGGTTATATTCCCTGGGGGCATGTCAATATTGATTATAGAAGCCTGCTGGATTATAATCGCTTTGAGGGGGTAAGGCCAGGTCTGCGAATGATTACAAATGAGCGTGTTTCTGATATTTTCTGGCTGGGGGGGCAAATAGCATGGGGCGGAGGCGACCGGCAGTTGAAATATGGCGGGGAAGCCGGTTTAAGGCTTTACAGGCCCGGAGATGTCAAACTTGGCATATCCTTCAGTAAAGATGTCGAGGAGGCCGGAACCTACAGTTTCCTGGAACGCAATTCTCCCTTTTCGTCAGTAAACTACAGACGTTTCATTATAGACAGAATGGACTATGTTGAAAAGTATAATGCTTCATTAAGTGCGCGGCTTATGCGTCATTTTACCGGAAGGCTTTATCTGTCAAACTCTTTTGTAACGCCGGGTGATGGTTATGTCTTCCTTGGAGATGGAGATGACGGGGAGACGGATGGTTTTCGTTTTTCTGAGGCAGGATTGATGGTCCGCTTTGCCTATCGTGAGAGATTTATGCAAACTCCAAAAGGTAACAGGATCTCTATGGGGACTGATTTTCCGATTCTCTGGATAAACTACGGACTGGGATCGGATTTTCTGGAAGGAGAATATGATTATACGAGAGTTGAGGCTGGGTTACTGCAGACCTTCACTACGAAAAGCATTGGTAAAACTTCGGTTATGGTTGAGGCCGGAAAGGTCAGTGGGGATGTTCCCTTTCAGAAGCTGTATAACGCACGCGGCAGTTACAGGAACTTTAGTCTGGAGGCTGCAAACAGTTTTGCCACGATGCGTATGAATGAGTTCATCTCAGATGAATTTGTTGCAATCTTTTTCAGACAGAATTTCGAAAGCCTTCTTTTCAGGAGTGGCAGTTTCAGGCCGGAGCTGGTATTTGTAACAAATGCTGCTTTCGGCCGTCTGTCAAAACCGGAAAATCATCTGAATATTCCGGTCAGAACTCTGGATAAGGGATATTATGAGTCGGGATTGCTTCTCAATAATCTTTACAGGCAGTTTTTCATGGGTTATGGAATAGGTATGTTTTACAGGTACGGGCCCTATTCATTTGGGAGAGCCATTGATAATTTTTCCTTTAAATTTACTTTCAATTTAAATCTGAGATAGGTAATAGACAGATAATCTGACAACCATGGCACACAAATCCGGTTTTGTTAATATACTCGGAAATCCGAATGTGGGAAAATCGACCATCATGAATGCACTTGTTGGTGAGAACCTGTCCGTAATAACTTCTAAAGCCCAGACTACCCGCCACCGTATTATGGGAGTTATTAGCGGCCAGGATTTCCAGGTGGTGTATTCGGACACTCCCGGGATTATAAAGCCGGATTATAAACTTCATGAGTCGATGATGAAGTTTGTTCGCCAGGCACTTACTGATGCTGATATACTTCTGTATGTGACCGAGATAGATGAAGACTATCTGAAGAACAGGGATTTCATTGACAAAATAAGCCAGGTTAATATTCCCCTTTTACTGCTGATAAATAAAATTGATCTGGGGTCGCAGGAGAAACTTGATAAACTGGTTGACAGCTGGAGTGAGATACTCCGGAAGGCAATCATAATACCTGTCTCTGCAAAAGAAAAATTCAACCTTGATACAGTCTTCAGAAAAATTCTGGAACTTCTGCCCGAATCTCCTCCCTATTTTCCCAAAGATACTCTCACTGACAGACCGGAGAGATTTTTTGCCTCTGAGATAATCCGCGAAAAAGTGTTTTTGAATTATCAGAAGGAGATACCTTATTCAACAGAGATAGAGATTGACGAGTTCAGAGAGGATAATAAAATGCTTTGGATACGTGCAGTCATCCATGTTGCAAGGGAAACCCAGAAAGGTATTATCATAGGTAGAAATGGGTCGGCATTGAAGAAAACCGGAACGGCAGCAAGAAATGATATGGAAAAGTTTTTTGGTCGCAAGGTTTTTCTTGAGTTATTCGTGAAAGTTAACAAAGACTGGAGGAAGAGTGATTACCAGCTCAGGAGATTCGGTTATAAATAATGTCCGTCCGATGATAATCTTATGCCATGTCGTTAATCCCATATCTGTAATTAAATAAATATAAGTCTTTTGTATTATCAGTAAGCAGGAGTGTTATTATTAAATAGACCAATGAGCAATATTGTAGCGATTGTAGGCAGACCTAATGTAGGTAAATCAACATTATTCAACCGTTTATGCGGAGGAAGGAAAGCAATAGTAGATGAGATTGCCGGTGTAACACGCGACCGTCATTACGGGAAATCGGACTGGAACGGAAAGGAGTTTTCGCTAATAGACACAGGTGGCTATATTACTAATTCTGATGATGTTTTTGAAGAAGAGATCCGCAAGCAGGTTTTACTTGCCATGGAGGAGGCTGATTCAGTATTGTTCATTGTGGATGTAATGAGCGGGATAACCGATCTGGATGAGATAATTGCTGATATGTTAAGAAAAAGCAGTAAGAAAGTGCTGGTTGTTGTCAATAAGGTTGATAATTCTCAGAGGCAGTATGATGCCAGCATATTTTACCGACTCGGGCTCGGGGAGATATATCCGGTTTCAGCCATAAACGGCTCAGGTACAGGAGAATTGCTTGATGAGCTTGTTGGAGGCTATCCATTACATGAAGAAGCCGGACTGACTGATGATATTCCCAGGTTTGCTATTGTAGGCAGACCTAATGTAGGCAAATCTTCTCTGGCAAATTCCCTTCTAGGTGAAGAAAGGAACATTGTGACCCCTGTAGCCGGAACTACGAGGGATGCCATTTATACCCATTACAATAAGTTCGGGCACAATTTTATGCTTATTGATACGGCCGGTCTTCGCAAGAAGGGCAAAACAATGCAGAATATAGAATTTTATTCGGTTATGAGATCTGTCAGAGCGATTGAAAATTCTGATGTCTGCCTTTTAATGGTTGATGCAGTCATTGGTATGGAGGCACAGGATGTAAACATATTCAAACTTATAGTGAGGAACAGAAAGGGGGTGCTTATACTTGTAAATAAATGGGATCTGGTTGAAAAAGATGCCGGTTCTGTAAAAAAGTTTACCTCACTTATAAAAGAGCGCATATCTCCTTTTGAGGATGTTCCGGTTATCTTCACCTCGGCCCTGACAAAGCAGAGAATACACAAAACACTGGATACTGCCGTGGAGGTATACAGCAGAAGAAAGCAAAGGATAAGCACTTCCAGGTTAAATGAGTTTCTCCGTAAATCGGTTGATCAGTTTCACCCGCCGGCTGTAAAGGGTAAACATATAAAGATAAACTATGTAACACAGCTACCTGTTCAAACTCCGGCATTTGCGTTTTTCTGTAATCTCCCACAGTATATAAGAGATCCATACAAGAGATATCTTGAAAACAGGCTCAGGGAAACCTTCAATTTTACCGGTGTGCCTGTTCAGATCTTTTTCAGAAGGAAGTAGAAAGAAGACTCATACCTTAATGCCCATGAACAATACATCATCAACCTGATCCTGATCTCCCTTCCAGGTATTAAAATTGTTTTTCAAATGCTCATACTGTTCATTAAGTGGTTTATTGCAGATATCGGCAAGCAGGTTTTTCAGACGCACCATTTTGAACTTTTTACCCATTGAGCCTCCGAACTGGTCAGGGTATCCATCTGAAAAGAGATATATAATATCTCCCTTATTAAGCTGATAGCCCTGGTTTTCAAAGGTTTTATCCTGCGTGTAATAACCCCCTATGGAGTTGCGGCTTCCCCTGACATAACTGAGTTCTCCTTTGTGCAGAAGTATGATCGGACGCATGGCTGATGCAAAACGAAGGTATCGGGTCTTAGTATCAAATTCACATACTGTAATATCCATTCCGTCTGTTGATTTCCCTGACTTGTCAATATTCTGGTTAAGAGTGCTGGTTATCTCAATGTCCAGTGTTTTCAGGACTTCTGAAGGAGAATTAACATCGGGGCGCATACAAATATCCTTTATCAGAGTTGTGCCTATCATCGACATAAAGGCCCCCGGCACACCATGTCCTGTAGAGTCTGCGCAGACAACCAGGAACTTGGTTTCATTTACCCTGTCAAACCAGTAGAAGTCACCGCTCACAATATCCCTGGGCTGAAAGAATACGAAAGACTCTGAAAAATTATCATCAATTTTCGAAATCGGGGGTAGAATGCTTGCCTGAATTCTCTGGGCATAATTAATGCTGTCGGTGATATCCCGGTTTTTATGTTCTATTTCGACTTTTTGTTCTATTACCTCCTTTGTTCTTATAGCCAGCTCTCTTTCAATACGCTCCTTTTCAAGTTTCAGGTTTCTTTCCCTGATCTTGACTATCATGAAAAACAACGCTACCCCGAAAGCAATTACAAAGAGAAAGAAGTACCATTTTTTCCATAGAGGGGTGTCAATGCTGATCAGCAGTGAGAGAGGCACTTCGGCAGTTATCCCTTCGGCGTTGTATGCTCGGAGCAGAAACTCGTAGTTACCGTCATCAAGCCTGGGATAATATGCAAATCTGTATTCAGACAATACAGACCAGTCCAGGTCATACCCTTTCAGCTTGTATTGATATTGCACTCTTTCAGGAAATGAATAGTGAAGTCCGATAAATTCAATTCTGAACTTATAGCTTCCGTATGGAAGTGAAATCTTTTCAGTAATCTCATATTCCTCATCAGATATCTGCAGAGAGGTAATATTCATCATAGGAGGTGACTGCAGTGCTCTTTCTTTGTCTGGATCAAAAGAAACAAGTCCCTCGGTGGTCCCGAAAAGCAGAATCCCGTCTGAAGTGATATGAGATGAATTGAAATTAAAATCTCCCCTTATTGCGCTTTCGGCTCCGTAGGTGCGAACTAAATAGGTGTCGGTATCCACCCTGCTAAGACCAAGTCGGTGTCCTACCCAGATATTGCCCTTACTGTCTGTCAGCAGACTATAGCAAAAATTTGAATGGAGACCCTCTTCAGAAGTAAACTGCACAATAGTGTCATTGGCTATTTTCAAAATACCGCTGCCATTGGTGGCTGCCCAGAATCGTCCTTTAATGTCCTGATCAAAAGATACAAAGTCAAGCTCGTAGCCAATGCTGATTTCACGCTTACCCTCAATATCAACTATCCTGTTGCTTCTGGTTGCAATCCAGTTTATTCCATTGGTATCCCGGTAAATACTTCTGATAAAGTTGCGTGGTAAGCCATCATCAGTGCTGTATCGGTTTCTCTCGCCTGTTTGCAGGTTAAATTCAATCACACCGTTACTGGTGGCGGCTCTGAGTATGCCATCGTTGTAATTCAGGTCATGTACGGCATTTTCCAGGGAGTTGGGTGAAAGATGGAAGGATACTGCACTCTGCTGTGTCCTTCCAAGTTTGTAAATACCATTGGAGGAAGTTCCGATCCATATGTTGTTATCATCGCATGATGCTATGGCGGTTACCATATCAAACGGAAGGCCCCGTGCTGTTCCGTAAAACATCCGGTTCTCAGGATTTTCCCTTGACATGCGCAGCAATCCACTTTCTCCTCCAAGCCAGATGTAGTGGTTATTTGAATACACTGCCAGAACATTACTGCCAAAAGGCTCATCGAATGTCCTGTAAAAGCTGAATGCCTCATCTACCAGCATTGACAGTCCGTTAAAAGTAGCAAACCAGTAATTTCCTTCTAAGTCCTGAAATACAGAGTAAACGAAATCTGCTGCCAGTCCGTTCAGAGTAGTAAAATTCATAACCTCTGAATTGACACTACCGGTATAGTAACCGGCTATTCTGTATACACCCTGCCCTCTGGTGCTGATCCAGATGTCCCCCTTGCCATCCACAAATAGCGATTCCACATTTACATGTCCAAACCCGAGATCTTCGCTCATATTCGTTGAAGTGTAGCGATTGTCCGGGTCTCTTTTGAGGTGAAATATTCCCTGGTCTCTGGTACCTACAAAGATTCCCCTGTCGTCAGGTGAATGGATTCCGGAAATTGTTACATCCGGTATGGCGGTGATCTTTTCAATCATTACCGGTTCCTCCCCGGGGGAGTAACTGTAACTGTAAAGACCCTCAAATGTGCCTATAAGCAGGTTACCATCAACTTCAATGGCAAGGGCAGTGATCTGATAGGATTCAAAATACTCACTATGGATAACTCTGTTCCCTTCCCTGTCTACTACCAGCAGTCCGTGCTGCTGTGATGAAAACAATATATTGCCCTCACTATCCTCTACAATCCCCGTTATCCTCGTCCTCAATCCTTTATTGTCCACTATCCTGATCCTGCCATTTTCGAGCACTGATATACTTCCGCTGTTATGCCCGAACCACAGCCTTTCCTCTGAATCATAAAAACTTCTGATTACAAAATCAGTGGGAAGAGAATCACCTGTTGGGTTTGATTCAAAATGCAACCCGTTGAAACGGGCAAGATCGGTGCCGGTACCAAGCCAGAGATACCCTGATCTATCCTGGTTAATAGTATAAACAAATCTGTGCGGAAGGCCCTCTTCAAAGCCAAAATTGCGAAACTGATATACCTGGGCATGGATTGAGAGGGAGAAATATATCAGAATGACGGTAGAAATTATTCTTTTAATATTAAGAATTAACCTTGGCATTGTGGTTACTTGTTTGAAATGGTTAATTGCCTCGTGGCCTGACACCTATGCTGTATTTATACTGCGGCACACCACCTATCGGTATAACATAGAAAGGTAGAGCCTGATCGTACTGGTTGCGTATATTGACCACCACATTGTTGTTTCTGATAACAGGGCTGGACTGTTTGTGGAACTGCAGGTGTAATGAGGTGTTACGCTCATCAGTCTCTACGGAAAACTCATCCTCAATCCATTCATCGTCGCCTGAAACACTGAGCAGCTGACCCTTTCTGGCAACCGATACCAGCCTGATTATACCGTCGTAATCCCAGTCAAAATTGGATACCCTAACAGAAATAGTCTCTTCATCTATAAAAGGGTAGATGCTTGAAACCTGTCTGGGATCATCCCACAGTCGGAATGTATAGCTGTATGCAAACGCGTTGCCGCCTTCAATGGCAATATTCTGGTCGGGCTGTGTTGACAGGAAATAACGATAAAGGTTACCATCGTTGCCTTCTATACCCTGGGCTATGATCTTTAAAACATTCCCCCTGAATTTTTCCACATACTCACCTTCCATAGGATCAAAGGGGCCAAAGGTATACCAGGTGCCATCGTATTCAGGTTCATTGCCAAATGTTCTGGATGCAAGTAAATTACCACTACGGTAGTTTCCTACAGGGTCGGTTCCCTGTGCATCAGGATCAGACCATGCCCCCTCACCCCCATATACAGAGAAGTTGACTTTCGTGTTCCAGTACCCGTTCAGTTCATCTATACTGCCGCCAATCCCGGGGTTGAAAACCCTTATAAAAACAGGGTCCGTATGTTCTTCAGGAATCAGGAAGAAAAAGGTCTGGGTGAAATTATCGTCACCCCATGAGGGACAGGCATCACCCCCAAAAGTAACAAGATAGGGTATGTTCTCATCATGTGCGGGAACCGGCTGTGAAAAACCTCTGAAAATTAATCCTGGAATAAAAAACAGCAATAAAAAAATGTGAGTTCTCATCGTATATAGCTTTTCTTATTTTTCATAGTATTTTTTCTGCCATATGTCCTTATACGACCAAACCGGCAAACTGTTTCTGTTTTAACAAAGATTATGCCTTTTATTCAGGGCGAATGCAAAAAGGCTTACTCAGGCAGGCATTTGTTGCGGTTTAATCTATGGGAGTTTCGAGTACGACAATATGTTTATAAGAACAAAACCTTTGCTGGCCATACATTGAATCCGGATCAGAGATGATGCCTAGGCTTACCTCATATGTCCCGGGAACGCTGAAAGAATGATAAATAACTTCGCCAACAGTTTTGGTGCCATCTCCCAGATCCCAGTAATACTCATCAATATCGAAATTCGGCAGGTATGTTTCCGATGCATCCAACTTGACCTGCTGATCTACATAAACTGTATCTGGTGCGGTGATATAGGCCTGTTCAATCCTGGGGATTGTAAAATTGTAATATGCCACATTGGATTGAAGATCACCGGTAATAATATCCACTACATCGAGGCGCACCGTATAGGTCCCTATATCCTCAAAGCAATGTTCAGCCTCCAGTCCGCGATGCCGCGTACCGTCTCCCATATCCCATTCAAAATAGAGGGTTGTTGTATCAATTACTTCGGCTCTTTCTTCAAAGAATATGTAACAAAGTTCCGGTTCAAGTATGGCATTACATTCTGAAAAAACCGGGAAGGTTGAAACAAACGAGTAGATGTCATCGCTGCCAACCCTGTTAGATGTAAAAAACCCGTTTCCCAGCTCAGGGTCTGCTATAAATCCAAAGTCGTCAGCATCTGAGTTGAATGGTTCAGGAAGCTTAACGGGGACTTGCCAGTCGTTGTCCCTCTTTATGCTGAAAAAAATATCAAGCTTTCTTCCTGTACCCCTGTTCGAAGAGAAGTAAAGCCTGCCGCCAGGATGAATATAAGGGAAAACCTCATCACCTGACGAATTTATTGCCTCACCCAGATTGGTTGGTGCCGACCAGCTCTGTCCCTGCATTACTGAGGCGTATATATCCATCCCTCCGTATCCTCCGGGCATGTCGCTGGCAAAATAGAGTGTTTTGCCATCGGCACTGATACTTGGGTGAGTCAGGTTATAATTTTCGTTGTTATGGGGGAAAGGGGTAATATTGATCCATTGGCCAT
>SLKJ01000155.1 GCA_007134675.1 Bacteroidales bacterium | reverse complement strand
TCTGAAGGACCAAAAAAAGGATGGATAGCGGTCAGTTTTTCTCCCAGGTGCGAAAATTCCATTTCTGTTTTTTCCATTTTTTCCTGAAATGAATGGTTATGAAATAAACGTTTATAATTTTTTTTACCAATGCACGTACTAAGATACCAAATATTCTTCCAAAGTTGAAATCATATACAACCAATGGAACAATTCAAATATTTTTATAAGATATCGTAAATAGGAAGGAGTTAAGGATCTACTCTACTAAAATCATTACTGCTGTGATAGACTTTAAATATTACTCTAGCGATAGCCTTTAAATATTATTGGAGCGATAGCCTTTAAATATTATTGGAGCGATAGCCTTTAAATATTATTGGAGCGATAGCCTTTAAATAATAAACAAAGCCGGGAACTTTTCCTGACGAAAAAATCCCCGGCTCACTTTCGGCGGCGAACCACCTAAGTGTCAAGCTACTGTTATTATGACTGACCTCTGTAAACAAATCCCGAAGAATTTGTTTCGAAGGTCCTGACCTTGTTCCCATCAGCTTTTTACGGCTGATATTCACGCTGGCCACCGTTCCTGTTATGCGGCCGGAAGAATTTTCCCGAAGGAATTTCTTCGTATGACCTGACTGAAATATTAAAACCCGGAGGTTTTGATTTATCTCAGCTTAACATCTCAAAGAACAAGTCTTTTATCCCTCACTTGATGATACAAATATAGCACTGAAAAGCAATTCCATGCAAATTTTTTGACTCATCTTTGCAAACAAGATAAGAACAGTAGCTATAAACAATTTGTTGATAGTTTGAAATTGTTGACATGCAACTATATAGATATTGCATATTAGCCAGACACCTGCATTATCAACATAAATATATTTCAATAAACTTAAAGTTATTAACGATTGGGAATGCTTCAACCAGGTATTAAATACATCATCTAATTTAAAAATAGTGGATTTCGCTAATGCAATACTAATAACCTATAAATAAATTTAATTCAAAGTCCACTTGTTTTTCTCCAAAGTTCATATGTTTGCATTATATGAAAAAGGTCCGGCTATACAGGGATTTTTAACAGATGTAATACTTAATTTCTTAAAAGGACAAAACCATGGAAAATTCAGAAATTATCATTAAAACGCTCAGGGAAAACGGTGCACTCAAATCAGGCGAGATTGCCGAAAAAACCGGTATCGAAAAATCTGAAGTTGATAAAGTGATAAAAAAGCTTAAAAGCGGGGGAAAGGTGTTTTCACCGAAACGTTGCTTTTATGATGTAAAATGAAGAATCCTCTATTTTACCCGTTATTTATGGCGGTTATTCTGGTTATCTCTTGCGGATCAGGTCACCAGAATGAAAAGGAAACAGGAATCAAAAGGGTATATGAGTCCGGCGATTCGCATTCCATCCTTTACGATACAGAAAAAAGCCGGGAAAATATCCTTGTCACCGACACCGGATCACATTATATCATCCTCTACCAAACCAGTGGCAATGAGTGGCTCATTGCAGAGAAATCACCTGTCCGGCCGGGAAAAGGAAGAGTAGAAACTACTCACCACCTGTTTTACATCCCCGAAAAGAAACAAATAAATATTGAGAAACTGCACCCGGCTCTCTCATCATACGGAATATGGTTCGAAGAGAAGAACGGAAACAATTATCTTGCTGCATTCCTGAAGGGGGCAACTGAAACAGTCTGCCTTCCGCTCGCACCACTGCTTAAGGGTGAACTGCCCGAAATAATAATCCCGGACCAGGAAAAGTCCGCCGACCCTGACGATCCCTTTGATTCCTTTGATCCATTTGCAGAGCCACAGTACGGTGCCGTAAAGACGAATAATGAGGCCGTTGTGCTGGAACTGATGCTTGGTGCTGAGGAGCACCAGGCCGGGGAAGCATTGGTGCCATTTGTAACAGAGGATGGGCTGGAAGTGAACAGCATTATCTCCTATACCGCACATAACGGCAAACTTTACATAGTGGAATCGATCTGGTTCAGGGTGCTGGTTTACGACTATGAAGGCAGTTTCCTGAGGGCTGTAAACTATCCGGGGACACTTCCGGGCCGCGAAGGAAAAATAAACGTCCTGGATATTGCCGCCGACAACGAGTTTCTTTACCTTCTATCCACCGGGGATAACGCTGTATATATTATTGATGCCGAAACCGGAGATTTAGCAGCGATAATTGAGAAGGGGGGACCAGGGTCCGGGCAATTCAGCAGCATTGCCGGCCTCACTGTCGATCACCAGGGATATCTCCGAATACACGACCAGCATCATGACGGCAGCGGAGAAATCCATATCTACAGACGGGAGGGTAACAACTTCAAGTGGATCATTACTGAACAGTATCACCAGCACGGACAGATGGTGCCATCTCCGTCAGGAAGTATTTATGAGGCGTCAGTCATTGATGACACCTACAGTATAACACGTGACGACGGTCACAAAGTGTTTCGCAACAGGACCCCCTTTGGCTTAGTCAGCGCCTCGGTAATGGCAACTGACAGCGAAGGTAATATTTATGTATACTGCGAGGAAGTCGGGGGTCAGATAGCAGGGCCTTATACACTCAAAATGGTTGACCCCGCGGGAAAAGAGCTCTACTCCCTCCTGACATCTTTCTGGGATGGTAGAGGGCCCATTACCAGGAGGGTGGTAGTAACTAAAGGTGGCGAGGTGTTCGATGCATATTACGACGGAGACGCCTTCAGGGATCTCGAGGAGGAGGAGCTTAAAGTTACAAAACTAATTGTCAGGCGACTGAAATAGTAGTGGGAAAAGAAAACCCAAAGAGATATTATTGAAATACAAAATCTTTAATCCATCCTTAGTATCGGGTCAGGAAAATGAATAATTTGGTTTATACGTATGAAGCTAATAATATTTAACGATTAGTGGTGAAAATATGCAAAATAGAGATCATAAAGTACTAAGGATAACAAGGACCAGGGATCAGGCAAGGGCAGGTTACGACCAGATGAGCCGTTTCTATGATTATGTAGCCGGAATCTTTGAAAAGAAATACAGAAATGCCGCGTTGAAGGCTTTTAAGCTTAAAGAAGGTGAACCTGTTCTGGAGATTGGTTTCGGAACGGGAAAATGTATAGAACAAATTGCCAGGATGGTTGGAAACTCGGGGAAGGTATATGGAATTGATATATCTGCCGGTATGTTAAAAGTAACCAGTAAAAGAGTTAAAAAAGCCGGCCTGGAAAGCAGGGTTGATCTTTACCGCGGAGATGCAGCCGCGATGCCTTACGGGGACAATAAATTTGATGCTGTTTTTATGAGCTTTACACTTGAGCTTTTCGACACCCCTGAAATCCCGCTTATTCTAGGTGAGATAAAAAGAATTCTAATCCCTTCGGGAAGATTAGGGGTGGTGAGTTTGTCAAAGGATTATGGCGAAACCATTTCACTGAAAATTTATGAATGGTTTCATAAAAGACTCCCTGCATATTTTGATTGCAGACCAATTTTTGTTGAACAATCATTAAAAGGAGCTGGGTTTTCCCTGGAATATCAAAAATGCATGAAAATGTTCGGAATACCGGTAAAAATTGTAACCGGTGTATTGGCCCCTTAAAACATGTCTATCCCAGATACTTTTTCACCACAGCGCATATAGGCTCAACCGGATGACGGGCCTGACAAGGTGTTCTTCAAATCCCTTTTCCTTGGAAATGACAACCGGTTATTGAACAAAGTGAGAATTGTTGTTTTCTGGTAATTTTTCAGCTATAGTACAATTAAATATACTGCACGGAATGGTTTTTGCTAAATATCTTAATACTGATTAAAATCCACAATTATGAAATAATATAGATCGATTAACTGTAAGTTGAAGACAACATCATACATATTATCTTAATAACTATTACAAGAAAGTAATACCAATATAAACTCTGTAATAATTTCACTTTTCACAATGATCAATCATAATTGCAGCAATCATGAAATAGCTCTGAAACTGATAAATGATTATTTATTGCGTACAGGTGTTACCGGATCAGAAGGTAACCCTAAACACCGGTATCTGTGGACAGATGCTTTTGCCGTTCAGGCCTGCTTTGCATTGTCCTATGAACCGGAAGGGAAAAAATACAGGAGTTATGCCCTGAATCTTATTGATTTAGTTCATCATGCTCTTGGTCAATACCGGCATGATGATCCCAGACCAGGATGGATAAGCGGCATGTCGCCAGATGAAGGCAAAAACCATCCAACGGCTGGCGGATTGAGGATCGGGAAAAAATTGACTGAGAAAAAAAACGGAGAACCTTTCAACCAGAGCATGGAATGGGAGCGTGACGGCCAGTACTTTCATTATCTTACCCGTTGGTTTAACTCGCTTCTGCAGGCTTACAAAGAAACCGGCGAAAAAAAATATGCAAGATGGGCAGCTGAGCTGATAAAGACAAGCGAAAGGTTTATTAGCAGAAGTCAGGGGTTACCGGGGATATCATGGAAAATGAATACAGATCTTTCCAGGCCGGTTGTGGAAAGCATGGGTGCACACGATCCGCTGGAAGGATTGGTTTGTGTAATAAATGCCATCGAAGCCGCTCCCGAGAGCGTAATATATCTTGATTCTCTGAAACAGGATTTTCAGGATCTTTGCCAGGATATGAGCTGGTTTACAACTGACGCTTTGGGAATAGGGAGTTTGCTGATGAACACGGCAATAGCATCTGAATTGAGCCTTAACAGGAAGCCCCTCCCCCCAAATATCAGACCCGCATATCTTTTTGCAGAAAGCTTAGCCGGTATAGATGCTTATTCTATACTTGAGTTCAACAGACTGAAACCTGCAGATATAAGGCTACCCTTCAGAGAATGTGGCTTATCTCTTGGATTCAGGGTATTATATGGAATACGTGACAGGCATCAAAGTCTTGATGTAGACTTCAATGAACTGGGCAAATTCCTTTATCTTGTTGAGGATATTGAAAACTTCTGGTGCAACCCTGATAACCAGAAATCACAAACATGGTTAGCTCACCGGGATATTAATGAGGTTACCCTTGGCTCAAGTATTTTGGCCCGCTTCTATCCAGAGGCATTTTGTTTTCCCGGCAATTTCGGCAGCACCCGATAGTTTGTGCCCAACCATTTCAATTATTCAGTATTTTTCCGGCAAGTCCATATTTAATACGAGTCAGTCATCTTTAAAACTTCAGACATTTTTATGTTTGTGTTACATCCTGGTTTTGTGAACTATCATATTTCTATCCCGGGTACTCTGTCGTTTATTGTTTCATAAAAGGCTATGTTAATAAATTGGGAGCTTTGAGAAATTTCGCAAAAGCAAATCAGGACATTTATATACAACTTGTAGAATATTTTCCCCAAATTATGTTGTTTCCAGTCAGGTTGACCGATTAGAAGAGGCTGTAAGGACAGTATATATAAAGCAACCAAGGCAAATGCCAAATACTCCTTCAAGAAATGCGCAGAATATAAGCAATGAAGCGGTTATTACAGCTGCTACTGGCAGTTGAAACAGTAAAAGCAGACCAGCAAGGAGACTGAATGTCATTCCCAGTAATGCTGCAAATTTCTTGGGCGCTGCATCGGTAAACTTTTTATTGGTTAAATTCAGAATTCCTGCAATGCGATTTGATATTATTTTAAGAGGACTGCTGATTCCGGTAAAGAACGATCTTACTGCAAAGTCGGCTGCAAGCAGTAAAAAAATGAGGTAACTGTTTAATATCAGGGCAGCGGCAGCTATTAAAACTGTTAAAACCGCAGAAGTACGCAAAACGGCCTCATCTGCCTTTATGTTTGAAACAGGGCATATTATGTCAATAAAATTTTTCATTGTATTTTAAATTCCCGGTAATACTGATAATTAACAATAAATACAATGGATTGTTTTATGCTGCATTATATTTTCGTTATCGATAAGAGCATCATTAGCCTTCATCTCCTCATGATCTTGATGCTTATCCCCCTTATAGCCTGCCATCCTGTTTTGTCGGTCAGGCGGATCATGAGGTGGTAGTCGCCGTGATCAACATCAGCCGGTATAGTGATAACCTGCATGGCATCGTACTCCCTTTTACCCTCAGGAATATCAAACTGTTCGATGAACAGGAAGGGGTTAACAGGAGTTTTTTTCGGATCCATGGGGCATTCGGCCATTTCAGTGCTGTGCGAATGATGGTCGAAATTGTGATGGATATCAATGCTGTAGGAGCCCAGTTCAATATTATCGGTAAACCTTGCCCTGAAGGTAAAACTTTCTCCAGGGTAAAGTGTGTCGCAGTTTTGAGGAAAATGACCGGCCTCCGACATAATGATCTCAGGAAGTTCATCATCCCTCTCCTCTTTTGAACAGGAGAAAATAACTGCTGCCAGCACCAACAAATTTATAATTAGTTTTAGTTTGCCCATAATGATCATGTTTATTATCCTGCCGCAGTATATAACTGCAGCAGGATAATGGTTTGTTTGCATTAAAACTATTTTCAGAGTTCAATCTTTATATTATACCTGTCTGAGAATCCAAATGGCCCTCCAAAAACACCTCTGGATTTAACAAGTATATAATAGTCGCCGGTCTGCCAGGCAATATCTCCTGTTATCTCTTTCGGGGTTATATTATTATCAAATTCAGCACCAACATCCAGACTGACATCAAACTGAACATTTTTTGGA
>SLKJ01000026.1 GCA_007134675.1 Bacteroidales bacterium | reverse complement strand
TGTTTTTTTCATCTTTTCCCGCAGATCGCGGTTGTCTGCATAAGTAAGAAAAGGCATAACGCTGGGATTATGGTGGGTAAAGACCCATTTTCCCTCATATCCTCTTGCGGATGCCAGCTCTGCCGCATTAGCTATGAGGTCTCCGGGCAGTCCTGAAAGATCTATTTCGTCGTCAATAACCAGTTCAAACTTGTTTGTTTCATCCCTGATGTTATCCCCGAACTGAAGTGTCAGCATGGAGATCTTCTCATTGATCCCCCTGAGCCTTTCCTGCCTGTCGCTATCAAGGGCCGCACCACCCCTCACAAAATTCCTGTAGGTTTCTTCAAGCAGCATGGACTGCTCCTGATCAAGCTGAAGGTCATCTTTCTGTTCATTCACTGCCCTGATCCGTGCGAAAAGATCGGTATTAAGGAGAATATTGGTTGAATGGGCGGAGAGTTTCGGGGTAACCTCGCGGGCTATCTCCTGAAGTTCTTCATTGGTATGAGAGGAATTGAGATTGCTGAATATGCTGCTCACCTCATGGAGGCGATAGCCACTGTAATCCAGGGCTTCAATAGTGTTTTCAAAAGTAGGGGGTTGAGGGTTATTTACGATTGCATCAATTTCCAGGTTATGCTTCTCCATTGCCTTTTCAAATGCAGGCATGAAATGTCGGTTTTCAATCCTGTCAAACGGCGGAACATTGAAAGGAGTATCGAAATCAACAAGAAGAGGGTTTTCCTCAACAACTGCACAGGAAAAAGTTGCATAAGCCATAACACAAAGCAATATTATTTTTCTCACTGTAAAAGGATTTGAGTTAATAATTGTTCAATTTCTGCAAAAATAGATATTCTTTCAGACTAAGGCAAATCCAGCCTTTGTTTTGCAGCACATTATCAGACTGGTTAAATGTGTCAAGCAGCAATGGAACCAGTTTTAACCTGAAATTGGCTTATCAGCGTTTCTACAGTCCGGCTTTTATTTTAATAAAGCAGCATCTCTGAAATAACTGAAAAACGTAAAAAATTCCTTATATAAACTATTTTTTTATTTAAGTGTAGCATTCTTTATACATATTTTTATCTTTTTACTCATCTGTTACATAATTATATTACTATATTTGTTTTGATTTAATAAATTTATGTTTTAACTTGCGTAGCTAAATCTTATTACTTTAAATAATGAACAGAAAGCCTTTATTCCCTTTTCTTGAAGATTTTTCGCCGAAGCATATGAAAGGTGTAAAAAAGAAAAGGTTCCTTCATAAAGCCGAGGTAATAAGGAATCTTTATGCTTTTGGTCCTGCCTCCAATGCCGATATTTGCAGGAGGTTGAAAATTTCCATGCCCACTTCCCTCAGCATAATGAATGAGCTTCTGGAAAGCGGATTGGTGGAAAAGATGGGCCGTGGTATTTCCAGTGGTGGGAGAAAACCTGCTTTATTCGGACTCAGGAGCGACTCTTTTTTCTCACTCGGCATTGATGCTGCGAGGTTTAAAACCAGGATGGCAATATTTAATAACAGCAATGAAAAGGTTTCTGAAACCATTTCTTTTTCCAGCGATATAACTAAATCTGAAGAATTTGTAAATGAAGCTTATTTACATGCAGCTGAACTGGTTGAGAAAGCGTCAATAGATACAACCAAGCTAATTTGTGTGGGATTGATAATGCCGGGATTAATTGACTCCTTAAAGGGAACAAATTACACACACCTGAACTTTGGTAAAAGAACCACGTGCGAGGTACTGGAAGAAAAATTTAACCGCCCCGTGTTTTTAGAAAATGATGCCAAGGCCATGGCCCATGCAGAACTTCGCTTTGGAAAAGCCAGGGGCAAAAAAAATGTGCTTGTCGTTTTTATGGAATGGGGCCTGGGTCTGGGTATTATAACTGAAGGGAAAATATATCGCGGATCACTTGGCCTTGCCGGAGAGTTGAGTCATATCCCTGCAGTGGATAATAAAATATACTGTCAGTGTGGCAAACAGGGTTGCCTTGAAACAATTGCTTCAGGTGCTGCTATATCAAGGATGGCCATGGAAGGTATCAGTTCCGGTAAAAGATCTGTGCTGGCAGAATATCATAAGAAGATAGACGGACATATTGAAACAGGCAAAGTTGTAGATGCAGCTAACAAAGGAGACTTATTTGCCATAAGCATATTATCTGACATCGGCATGAACCTTGGCAAGGGACTGGCAGGCCTTATGCAACTTTTTAATCCTGAGTTAGTTATACTTTCAGGGAATGTTTGTGAAGCAAAACAGTACATAACCACACCTGTTCAACAGGCTCTTAACACTTACTGTATGCCCCAGATCCGTGAGAGAACCGATATTTCTATTTCAGAGCTCGGGGATGATCAGGGTATGCTCGGTGCAGTCTCCATGGCAATGGAGTATTTTTTTAACCGGCCTTTTTTATTGAACCAGTTTAGTTTAAAGAAGCCTGTTGATTACCAGAAGCACTAAAGTTGAAGATAACAATCTGAAAATTTAAGTCAGGAAATTACCAAATATTAATAAGAATTTAATGCCTATGGAAAATTATGCATTCTCCCTGAAAAACCTTAATCAAAATCTACATTATCTAACCCCAAAAAACCATTTGATATTATGAAAAGAATGATTTTTTTGAATTTTGTTTTGATGTTTCTGGTCTCTTCTCTGCTGGTTGCGCAGGAGAGGACAGTAACAGGCGTTGTAACCTCCGCTGAGGACGGTTTGCCCCTGCCGGGTGTAAGTATTGTTGTGGCAGGGACTACAACGGGAACGGTAACAAATCTTGAAGGGTACTATTCGTTAAGTGTACCGGGTGATTACAATGTATTGAGGTTCTCATTTGTCGGTATGACAACGGTTGAACTGGAAATACCGGCCGGTAATGTCCTTAATGTTACCCTTGAAGCTGATCCTGAGGAGATAGCCGAAGTTGTTGTTACGGCTTTGGGCATCAGGCGTGAAAGGAAATCGCTTGGTTATTCGACCCAGGAGATTACAGGGGCAGACCTGCTGCAGTCCCAGGAGCCAAACCTTGCAAATTCTCTTACCGGAAGGGTGTCCGGCCTGCAGGTGGTGCGTTCCAGCACCGGCCCCGCCGGATCATCACAGCTTGTTTTGCGTGGACAGAGCTCACTGACAGGCGATAACCAGCCTTTGATAGTGGTTGACGGTATGCCAATACATAACTTCACCGGGAGGACAAACCAGGATTACTGGAATCCCTCTCTCGATTTTGGAAGTGGCATAGCAGACATCAACCCGGAGGATATCGAAAGCATATCTGTACTGAAAGGAGCTTCAGCTGCAGCATTATACGGCTCCAGGGCAGGAAACGGTGTGATACTTATCACTACGAAATCAGGAGCACAAAGACCCGGACTTGGTATTACTTTTTCCTCTACCATGGGCACGGAGACCCTTTTCACAAACCCTGAGATGCAAAGCAGTTTTGCCCAGGGAACTGATAATTCTTTTGACAATCTTTCAACTTTGAGCTGGGGACCCGAAATCAGGGGCCAGTCTGTTGAAAACTGGGATGGTACACAGATGAACCTGGCTGCATATGACAATGTAGGAAATTTTTTCAACACGGGTATTACTCAGAACCACAGCCTGTCATTTCAACAGCAATATGAAAATACCGCCGTATACTCATCATTCACCCACCGGGATGATCAGAGTATGATACCGGGAACTTCGCTTTCGCGGACCAATCTCCTGACAAGGGCACTGTCAACATTCGGGCCTGACCAGAGATGGGTGATTGATGCAAAAGCCCAGTATACAAGATCTGAGGCCAGCAACAGGCCACTGCTGGGCCACAATCCCTCAAATCCCTACTTTACAATGTACCAGCTGCCAAGAAGTATGGATATCCGGCAATTTGAGGAAGCTACCGATGAATTTGGGAGAATGCGCTGGTTTGGTGCAGGTATGCAACTTAATCCATATTGGGTATCTGAATACCGGCAAAACAGGGATGTGCGCGACCGGTTTATACTCCAGGCCTCGCTGGGTTATGATTTCAATGAATGGCTGACAGGAGAGATCACTGCCGGATCGGATATATACACCACAAACCGCGAGTCCAAAACCTACGCAGGAAGTCCCATCTCACCAGGCGGCTTGTACAGCATGGGCAAGGACACCTGGTTTGAAAACAACTTCAGTTACCTGTTATCAGCCAGCCAGGATAACATTATTGACCGCCTCGGGATTGCTGCGAATTTCGGAGGAAATATCATGATGCAGGAATCTTCCGGGATAAGCGGAAGTGCCGGGGAGCTTGAGGTGCCCAATCTTTTCGCGCTGAACAACAGCACAACAAATCCTTCGGTTGATGACAGCTTCAGGCAGATGAGAATTCTGTCACTATACGGAACGCTCCAGTTTAACTGGGATGGTTACCTGTTTCTTGATGGCACGCTCAGGAATGACTGGTCATCAACACTTAGTGAAGAAAACAGGTCATATCTTTACCCCTCTGTAAGCCTCTCGTATGTTTTTACCGAAATGCTTCAGAATATGAATGTTTCTTTCCCCGGGTGGCTAACATATGCCCGGCTTCGTGCATCATATGCTGAGGTCGGTAACTCCCTGCCACCTTATGAGCTTTTTAACTTCTATACCATAGGAAATGACCCACTTGGCAACACAACAGCCAGTATGGGGAACGTGCTTTATAATCCTGATGTCAGGAGTGAGCTGATCAGATCAATTGAATTCGGTGGTGATGTAAGGTTCTTCGAAAACCGGATAGGAGTTGATTTCACCTATTACAGATCGAATGCCACGAGACAGCTGATCAATCTCCCGATGGACCCGATGAGTGGCTTCAGGAACATGAAGGTAAATGCGGGCAACATCCAGAATGAGGGGGTGGAGCTTATCGTTGACGGGAGGATATTGCGTAACCGTCAGGGACTTACATGGACTGCGCAGTTCAACTATTCTACGAACAGAAATACTATAGTTGAGCTTACTGATGAGATAACAACCTATCGGATTGGAGGCTTTGACCACCTTACAATACTTGCTGAGACCGGATTTATGTTCGGTGAGATATACGGAACAGGTTTCAGGCGTGTGGAGGACGAGGCAAGTCCCTATTTCGGTCAGAAAATAGTCGATGGAAACGGTTTCCCGCTTGCAGATCCTGAAAGCAGGAGACTTGGGTCGCAGCAGCCGGATGCCCTGATGGGTATAACCAATACTTTCGGTTTCAGGGGACTTACACTGGGTTTTATGTTTGACGGGCGCTTTGGTGGTGAGATTTTTTCACAGACCAATCAGGCAATGCAGCTCATGGGTACTGCAAAGGTTACTGCACCGGGAGGCAAACGTGAAGATATCATTGTTGAGGGAGTTGTTGAAAATGAGGACGGAACATACTCACCGAATACCACTTCAATAACCCAGCAGCAATACTGGAGTGTTGTAGCAGGTACCGGTAACCTTGGTATTATTGAAGCCAATATGTATGATGCCACAAATGTCAGATTGAGGTATGTAACACTTGCATATAATGTTCCGGGGAGATTTTTCGGAAACCTGCCGATTGAAAATCTGAGGCTCGGAGCCACAGTCAATAATGTCTGGCTGATCAGAAGCCATCTTAACGGAGTTGACCCTGAGGCTGTGTATGCAACAGGCTCAAATGCCCTTGGCTTTGAGAATTCGGCTCCCCCGACTTCACGTACCGTGACATTCAATCTAAGTGTATCATTTTAAAAATTCAGAAGATGAAACCAATAGCAAAGATTATATTAATATTATTTACCGGGGCCTGGATCATGGTATCCTGTTCGGATGACTTTCTTGATGTGAATGTCGACCCCAAAGCTGCAAACTTTGAACAGGTCCAGGTTGAGTACTTCATTAATTCATCTATTACAGGTGCGCAGATGAATCCCCATGATGCCGAAAGGGCATTTGTGCTATACTGGAAGACTGCAGCCCGTCAGCACCGGGTAAACGGCGCACTTGCACTTGGCGCTTATAATGATGGCTGGTCTATTGATTATTATAACTCTCTTTCGGGATGGATGAAAAATGCGAATCTGGCCATCCAGGTAGCCGAAGAAAAAATTGAGGAGGGTGTCGATTTTCCCTATACCAGCAACCTGATGCATGTAGCCAGGATCTGGAGGGTTTACCTGATGAGTGAGTTTGCAGACAATTTCGGCCCTATGCCGATTGACGGTTTCAGGGGCACAAACCCTGAATTTAAGGATCTTAGGACTGTTTATTATTTTATGCTCGATGAGCTTGCAGATGCTGTTGCAAAAATTGATCCCGCGGTTTCAGTACCTGGTGATGTGCAGAGATTTGACAAAGCCTACAGCTTTGATTTTTCAAAATGGATAAAATACGGGAACTCAATGCGCATGAGGCTTGCAATGAGGTTGTCGGAGGTTGATGCCGATAAGGCCAGAAGCGAATTTGAAGCCGCCGCTTCAGGCAACCTCATACTCAGTTTTGATGAAAGTTTCAAGGTAGAGGAAACTGGCGGATGGAATGACCTTACTGCCGTTATGTCACGTGAATGGAATGCCCAGCCGCTGTCAGCTACCCTTAACAACCTTTATATCGGACTTGGCGGTATCCCCTCGGAGGATCAGCTGCCTTCAGAGTGGCATGACCATATCAAGCCTGCAGATTATATGGGTGTAAGGTACG
>SLKJ01000065.1 GCA_007134675.1 Bacteroidales bacterium | reverse complement strand
CAAGGAAGCGCTCTACCTCTGAGCTACATCGGCAAAGAAAAAGAGCGGGAGACGGGACTCGGACCCGCGACCCTCAGCGTGGAAGGCTGATGCTCTACCAACTGAGCTACTCCCGCTTGTATCAATCGTGGGGAGAGAAGGATTCGAACCTCCGAAGTCGTGCGACAGCAGATTTACAGTCTGCCCCAGTTGGCCACTTTGGTATCTCCCCTCATTATCAGTAAATTGAGCCGATGGACGGATTCGAACCCCCGACCTGCTGATTACAAATCAGCTGCTCTGACCAACTGAGCTACATCGGCATCAAAAGAACGTACGATCACGAGGTTACCCTCAAAAATCGGTTTGCAAATGTATAAATATTTTGCCAATAACCCAAAAATAATAATTTATTTTTCCTAATTCGTTAAGGCTTAGTAATAGCGGATTTATCAGGCAGTTGTATCATGTAAAGAGCATCAGTTATTCCTGAGCTTGTCTTTTTTCTTCTTAACCTGCTTTCTGAGGGCATCAACTGCAAGATCAGTAGCCTCTTCAAAGGTCTTGCCCTGTTTTTTGGCAAAAAGATTGTTGCCGGGGATATCAACTTTGATTTCGGTGATCTTGTTTTCCATATCCTGGGAGTTCTCCAGCCGAAGGAAAACTTCGGCAGCAATGATATCATCATTGAATTGAATAAGTTTGCTGACCTTGGTATTAATAAAATCTAACAGCTTTTTATCAGCATCAAATCTTACCGAGTGAATCTTAATATCCATTAGCCTTCCTCCTCTTATTATTTTATGCTCTTGGATGAGCCTGTTTATAAATTTTTTTTAATTTCTCAAATGAATTGTGTGTATAAACCTGCGTGGCTGACAGACTTGAATGGCCAAGCAGATCCTTTATTGCGTTCAGATCGGCTCCGTGATTAAGCATGTGGGTGGCAAAACTGTGCCTGAGTATATGCGGCCCCCTCTTACCCCCCGAGCTGATAAGTCCAAGATATTTTCTGACAACCCGGTATACAAGTTCAGGATAAACTCTTTTGTTGTTTCCGGTTACAAAAAAGGGATCAGACGGAGAGACTGCTCCGAATGAAGATATCTTCTTTTGGGTATATTCCATTAAAGTCTGAGAAAAAACCTGTCCCACAGGAATATGTCTCTCCTTCTCCCCTTTACCGTGAACCTTTATGACCATTTCATAGTGGTTAACATCTGAATTACAAAGCCTTATAAGCTCAGAGCGTCTCATACCGGTGAAATACAGCAATTCAATAATGAGCCTGTTACGCACACCGGTAAAATCGTCTCCAAAATCGACCTGATCAAGTAAATTATTCAATTTATCCTCTGGAATAAACTTTGGCAGCCGTTTTCCCGATTTCGGAATGGTCACTTTGAGAAGGGGATTTGATTTTATTATTCCCCTGCGTAAAAGGTAACGGTACCAGGAACTCAAAGCTGATATCTTTCTTCTGACCGAGCGAGGTGACAAACCCTCCTCTATGAGATTAACCACCCATTGCCTTATGAGTTTATGGTCCTCTTGCGGGTAATCATTATCAAATCCCTCATCCTTAACAAAAATCATAAACTGTTGCAGATCCTTTTCATATGCTTTCAGCGTATAAAAAGAATATCGTCGTTCAGTTTTGAGATAAGAGATAAATGAATCAATTTGCATGATGCAATGGAAAATTAGTTCTGATGACCTGACGTAAGAATACCGTTCAGGGAGCAAACCCTGGCAGGGTGAACTACTCTTCTTCCCTCTGCAACTTCTGAATGTAAATCGCCTTTTTTACCTGCTCACGGCGACTTACAGATGGTTTTATAAAAGCCTGGCGGCTTCTTAATTCCTTGACAACACCAGTCTTTTCAAATTTCCTTTTAAATTTTTTTAAAGCCCTTTCAATGTTTTCGCCTTCTTTCAATGGTACAACGATCATATATTAGTTTCTTTTAAGTGAGCCGCAAAATTATTATTAATTAAATATAATTCAAAACTTTTGAGACAAAACAATAATATTAACGTCGAAAGATACGAAAAAACTCCGAATAAATCCAGAAACAGATGAAATAATTTAAAACTTAAGGTAAGGAAATAACCTGATCAGGTCTTCAGGGGTGAAAGCAGAAGAAAGCAGCAGATCTTCGATTGAATTGAGTTCTCCGCTGCGACGCAACCGGAATATCTCCGATACCTGACCATAATCAAGATAGGGATGCCTGAGCAGTGTTCCGAACTCCTCCTCAAGCGGTCGCAGCATTATAACGAGGGTCGTATCAGCATAAAGAAAAGGCTCTGTATCTGTAAACCTCCCCTCATCCATACCATAGACCTCGCGCAGCTGTGCAACATTGTGATATCCCCCCAGAATTTCTCTGTACCGGACTATCCTGCGCGAAAAAACCGGTCCGATGCCCCTTATTCTCATAAGCATGGCTGTGTCGGCGCTGTTTATTTCAATCCTGTTATCCGGCACCGGCTGGCCAATGCTTTCCAGACCCGGTCTCTTGTAATACCCGCCCTGCCTGGTATCGCCCCCTCCTGATCCATCATCAGCCGGCATTTTTCCGGTACCCGCCATATCACTGCTGTCCGGTCCGCGCTCTCCATTATCCTGTAACCCGTAAAATGCTCTGATCTCTTTAATAAAATCCGGATCTGCCTGGTATACCTGTGGTCCTCTCAGGGCATTATAGATATACGGAAAAACAAACACAAGAACCATTAGCGTTGCAAGAACCAATGTCCCGTTCCTTTCTCCACGTGTGAAAAAGAAATAATCAACCAGAAACCTGCGCATTACTTTTTTTTAGAGTTGGCATTTCCTCACATTAAGTTAATAAAAATAACCAACAAACGCAAGTTAATATGGAATTCCCTTTCGGGGAAAAAAATGGCTTTAAACTACCATTAATCTCATAATCTCATAAGACCAAGGCCATAGATAAATACCAGGGTAATGGCAAATGGTGCTACAAATTTGACCAGGAACATAAAAACAGGAAAATAGCCCAGCTTAATTTCCCCCTCGTTTGATATCTCCCGGCGTGATGGTCCCGGCCCAAGATACCAGCCGACAAACAGCACAATTAAGCAACCTCCCAGGGGCAAAAGGAGATTGGAAGCAGTAAAGTCCATCAGGTCAAAAAACACCATACCAAACAGACTGACATCCGACATCACCCCGAATGACAGTGTGCAGAATACACCGAGAACCGATATCATGACCGTTGCCAGTACTGTAGCCCTTTTCCTTGCCAGATTGAGCTCCTCAACCATGTATGCTACAACCACCTCCAGTACCGAGATGGATGATGTAAGGGCGGCAACAGAAAGTAAAATAAAAAATACCAGTGCAAAAAAGTACCCCCCTGGCATCTGCTGGAAAATATTAGGAAGGGTTATAAAAACCAGTCCCGGTCCCTCAGCCGGATCAATACCAAATGCGAAAACCGCGGGAAATATAGCCACGCCTGCCATGATGGCAATAATAGTATCGGCAGCCGATACCTGGATTACAGTGCCGGACAGGTTATCATTTTTCCTGATATAGGATCCGTAGGTGATCAGGGTCCCCATACCCAGACTGAGTGAAAAAAAGGCCTGTCCCAGTGCACTGAGGACTGCATCTGCAGACAGAGCCGAAAAATCAGGTTTGAACAGAAAAGACAGTCCCTCAATGGCTCCGGGTAAAGTAACGGAGCGGACACACAGTACAACTATCATTATTACCAGAAGAGGCATCAGCACCTTTGTATATTTCTCTATGCCCTTTTTGATACCTGCTGCAACAATCCATGCCGTCAGTGCCATAAACATGAGCTGCCAGAACAAAGGCCGCCATGTACCCGATATGAAACTGACGAACATTTGATTAAGCTCATTCTCATCTCTTTCCGCGAAAGCGTTGGTAACAGATTTGGTGATATATTCAAGAGTCCATCCTGCCACGGCGCTGTAAAACGAAAGTATAAGGAAAGCAGCGGCCACCCCCATTACCCCTACAAGGTACCAGGGTGTTCCAGGACCCAGTTTTTTAAACGAGCCGATAGCATTGCGCTGGGCTCTCCGGCCAATGGAAAATTCAGAGAGCATAACCGGCAAACCAATTGCCAGAATAAAAAGCAGATAAACAACAAGAAAGGCTCCCCCTCCGTTCTGACCCGCCACATAGGGAAATTTCCATATGTTACCCAGCCCTACTGCTGATCCCGCTGCTGCAGCGATTATCCCGAACTTGCTGCCAAAACTGTCGCGCGGGTTAAAATCTGAATTGCTCATCTATACTTAACGATTAGGTTTTATAAAAAAAAGAGCAGCAAGATTATAATTTTTGACGGTTAATACAAAATATTAGTCACTAAAAGGGATAGCCTATTCCGATATTGAAAGCAACATCATCATCAAAAGTGAATCTCCTGTTTACCGGTATCCACCTTTTATCAACAGGTTCGGCAGGATCGCGAAGTTTAAGCCCCATATCGAAGCGGAAGATAAAGAAAGAAAAGTCAAACCTCAGGCCAAATCCGGTACCCACGGCAATATCCTGGTAAAATCTGCCGGGCCGGAACAGGGCGCCCTCCCTTTTGTCATTATCATCTATTGCCCAGATGTTACCTGCATCGACAAAAAGGGCGCCCTCCATGAGCCAGAAAAGGTTAAACCGGTACTCCAGGTTGGCTTCCAGCTTTATATCGGCGGTCCTGTTGGGAAAGGATCTGTCAGTCGGTTCGTGAAAGGAACCGGGTCCCAGCGACCGAACCTGCCAGGCGCGGATACTGTTGGCACCACCGGCAAAATATTTCTTTTCAAATGGCAGTGCAGTGGAATTGCCATAAGGAAGTCCCACACCCGCAAAAAATCTGTAAACCAGCGAATTATCCCCATACAACATCCTGTAATATCTTAAGTCGATATCCGTTTTAAAATACTGGGCAAACTCAGTCCCGAATATACGGTAAGAGCCATCCTTTTTTGGACGGTCAGCCTGACGGCTTACTGCTGCAAGAATATTCCCGGCTGTTTCGGCATTGAACCGGAAATAGATAAAATCACTTTTCCGTCTTATATCCTGGTTATTAAAGGTAAAAGTGTAATTGGTTTCAGAAACCATATGGTCTTTAAAGCTGGCCTCCAGGTTATAAAAGTTTATTATAGAATCAAACAGGGGGGTGGAAAAGGGAAGATTTACCAGGTTAAGCTCAATGGGGCTTATTGTATGCGTTGTATATTCAGAACCTCTCCAACTGTATCCGAACCTGGTATTTGCAATGGTCCGCGTATAATCGGGCCTTAGCTGATAGTTATAGGCCATTGAGAAATTGGTGCGGGGATTGTACTGACGAACAAAACTGATTGACCGTATAGGAAGGAAAAACCGGGGAAACTGGATTACGGCCTCAGCGCCGTATTCATATGTGTTTCTGAACGCCCTTGAATAATATTCATTCATAGTCTCTACCGATCCTTTTACCCTGAAATCGAATATCTCACCTCCTCCAAAAAAGTTTCGGTGCTGGTACGATATATTACCTCCAAACCCAAAATCCCCGCTGGAGTTGGTCCCTTCCAGCTCTATGGTATAGGACTGCATGTTAAAGGGAGTAAGTTGTATCCATGCATCAAGCAAATGAAAATCAGAAGTATCAGACACGGGCTCCTGTGATTCTGAAAACCTGATGTTGACAAGACGGTAAAGGCGCAGATCAAAAAGATGGCGGTAAGTACGGTCAACATTCTCCTTCCGGTACATCTCTCCGGGCAGAACAAAAGTTGATTGCGCGAGGACGCGGTGACTCACCAGCATCTCATCTCTGTACAGGAAATGCATATCACGGAAGACCATGGTATCCAGATCACGGTAATACTCATCCCTGCTATCAATTGCCTGACGGGGATTATGAGAGGGAAATATGTAGACGTTTCCAATTTTGTATCTTCTGTGAGACTGTAACATAAAATCTCCATCTTCCAGTCTCTTCCTGAATCTGCTTATCCCGATGGTAATACCGACGCTCCTGGTACCGATGGTGGTATCTGCATCGAAATAGATATGTTCCCTGGAAAAATTGAAATATCCAAGGTTATTGAGATATTCTTCAATACGGATGCGCTCATCCTGAAGTATGTCAACGTCAAATCTGACTCCCGGTTTGATCAGAGAATTGACAGTATCTGCAAGCACTGGATCTTTCAGCCCCTTGTCTTCAAAATTATAACCAACGGAGGCTAAATAGTAGGGTTCCCGTGGCTCAATAATATATTTTACCCTGGCCCTTTTTCTCCTCAGGCGGACATTATTCTCCACCCCGGCTTTATAGAACCCTTTGTTTCTGAGATGTTGCTCAATCTGCGCTGATGACCTGTCTGTAACAAAAGGGTCGTATATAACCGGTTCCTCTCCTATACTCCTCAGCCAGTTGTGCGGCCATCCATCTTTTTCAGGATTGGCAATATTATGAAGCCAGAGGTGAAACCTGAGACCAAGAATTCTTTTGTTTGGTTTCTGTCTTACGAAGGCTCTCAGGTCATCCCGTTCAACATCGTTGGAGGGAGCTTCTATCCGGTAGCGGTCAAGAAGATGGTTGCCTTCGGGTATATGCCGGGCAGGCCGGCAGGAAAACATTCCACAAGCGATTAATATCAGTGCCCAGATAATTGAATTGCACTTACTATTTAATAATTTTGGATGCAACTTTTTGAAATACAGAATGACTTGTTTACATTGCCGGCAAAAATATAAGTTATTTAAACAATTATCATGCCTGGAATAAACAAAATTAAATTTATTAACTCCCTTAAACAAAAAAAAAACCGGAAGCAGCACAGTCTTTTTATAATTGAAGGTGAAAAGATGGTAGATGAGCTGATTGACAGCCACTTTGATATTCATTCGGTTTATGCCCTGAAAAGTTGGATAATTGAGCGGGGATTGGCTCCTGGTAAAGTGTTGCGGGCTAACGCACAGAAATTTGCTCTTTATGAAATAAAAGGGCCGGAACTTGAACGAATAAGCAGCCTCGCAACACCTAACAAAGTACTTGCACTTGCCCGTATGCCCTCATGCACAATTGAGGGGTACAATCCGGCAAAATCCATTACTCTCATGCTGGACAAGGTGCAGGACCCCGGTAATCTGGGTACGCTGATAAGGTCGGCGGACTGGTTTGGGGTGGATAACATTATTCTCTCAGAGGATTCGGCAGAAGCTACCAACCCCAAAGTTGTACAGTCAACTATGGGATCCCTTTTGCGTGTCAGGTTCCATTACCTTGACCTGCTTTCTTTTCTGAAATCGCCCGGAATGGAAGGAATCCCCGTAATTGGGGCCTTAACGGGAGCGCCCTCTGTCTACCCGGTTAGTCTGCCGGAGTACGGAGTAATTGTCCTTGGTAACGAGTCACAAGGTATCTCGCGGGAAATTGAAAAACATGTAACTCAAAGGATAAGCATTCCCTCCTTCAGCAAGGGCAGCAGCAGTCCACAATCTCTTAACGTTGCCGTTGCCGGGAGTATAATTCTTTCTGAAATCAGAAGGAAGATCATTACAGGTTGATCATTCAAAATGGAAAGAGAGAATAAACAGATTGGATCTTAACCTTTCAATAGAATTTTCAAACTGACTATTGCCGCGGCGATTGAATACATCAAAAAATCCCACCGCATATTTAAGCTCTGTAGAGAACCTGAAATAGGGCAGATAGAAATCGATACCAAAGCCGGTCTCCATGTATACATCAAAGGGTTCCAGGCTGAGAAATATCTCATCCGTCTCATTATAGTTCCTTGCCAGGTCATACCGGAGATTAACTCCGCCTATCAGATACGGCCTGTAATTATGAATACGAACGGACTTGTACTTGATGATAAAGGGCAATTCAAGGAAGGATGACTCCAGCTCCTGTGATCCTGCCAGCCTGGGTTCAATCCTCTCATCCCAGTCCCCGCTCCCGGGCAATCCCGGACCATCAATTGAGTAATAGTCAATTCTCCTCTGGCCAAAGGCCACACCCGGGAGTATCCTGAAATCAAAATGATTGCTGAGACGGAAATTGGATACAATATTAATATTGAATCCGGGCGACAGGGTGCTTACTTCACCATAGAAACCCTCTGATACTGCAAATTCAGAAGAACTGATCCGGAAATCCATGGTGTTGAGCCCGAGAGTAAAACCGAAATGCACTGCCTGATGATCATGTTCGGGGATGTTGCGAACCCTGATACGCTGTGAACTGGCAACCACCGGTATCAGAAAAAAAAGTATGAAAAGTACCTTCTTCATTGATTTAATTAACTCTCCAGCAACAAAAATATTTTGTGCAATATAGTAATATATTGATAACCTCCTGCTTTTTTTGTGAAGTATGATACAAAAGTTTTTAAATTCGCAATAAAAACCAGATGTATTATTCCTCCGAAAAAATTACCGACTTTACACGGACTTTCTTTGAAAAAATCGGTTGCAGCAATAAAGATGCCAACATTATTGCCGATGTGTTTGTTGCAGCTGAACTAAGGGGGATAGGGTCGCACGGACTGATACGGATATCTGACCATTTCGAGCTGTGGAAAGCAGGACGCCTGAATACAAAGCCCAACATGAGGATCACCCGCGAAACAGTTTCCACGGCAGTGGTAGACGGCGACAATGCTCCGGGGATGCTTGCTGCTGTTTTCAGCATGGAAACAGCAATTAATAAGGCTGCAGATGCCGGTACCGGATGGACAGCCTGCAGGAACTCAAATCACTTCGGTATTGCCGGCTATTATGCCATGATGGCCCTTAATCATGATATGATAGGTATCTGCCTGACCAACGCCAACCCCCTCGTGGCCCCTACATTCTCCATCAGCCGCCTCCTTGGCACAAATCCCATTGCCGTGGCAGTGCCGGCCGGCAAACACCCCCCCTTTGTAGCCGATTTTGCAACTACCCCGATTGCACGCGGTAAACTTGAGGTTGCAGTTAAAAAGGGCGAGAAGACACTTTTTGGTTACGTTCAGGATAAGGACGGCAACCCCACTGACGACCCCGACATTCTTCGTAAGGATGGTGCCATGCTGCCCCTGGGAGGCGACCGTGAACACGGGAGCCACAAAGGTTACTGCCTTGGTGCCACGGTGGATATTTTTTCAGCCCTGCTGTCAGGTGCAGGTTTCGGGCCATTTGTTCCTCCTTCAGTTGCCTATCTTTCCCCTCCGGCTGAAACCAATGGTAAGGGTACCGGCCATTTTTTCGGCGCGATGCGCATTGATTCATTCCGCGAAGCTGACGAGTTCAGGGCGGCAATGGACTTGTGGATAGATACCTTCAGAAATGCCGAAAGTGCAGAAGGAAAGCCTGCAGTGCTTATCCCGGGTGATGTTGAGAGAGAGCAGGAGAAAATTAACCGGAAAAACGGCATATGCCTTATACCGGCTGTTATAGATGAGCTTAACAATATAGCCGGGGAACTGGATATGGAAATGAGATTGTAATATAAAATAAAAAAGTCCTTGAATATCAAAGATTTTGGAAGGAGCTTCGCTCTCAATATCAAAAACACCCTGCTGAAAATGATCCACGCCCTCACACCAGGCAGAGAGGCAGTTAAGGGGGGAGCGGCCGGCATTTTTGTTGTAACTGCACTGTTGCTGATAATTCCCCTTTCGGGGATGATCAGGTATATCGGCATTTTCGGGGGACTAACAATAATATCTTTACTACTTGTATCCGCAGCTCTTTTTGCACTTCTTGCCGACTGGCTGCTGTCGCTGGCAGTGAAGATCCCCCTGCTGGTCAGGCTGGCTATTCTGGCAGCTTTACCGGTAGTTATGTTAAGTCTGGGGACCAATAACCAGGCTTTTATTTTCACTCTTTTATTCCTGGTACTGTTTGCATTTCTGGCCGGTGCCGCTACCCGGCTGCTCTATCTGCGCAGGCGGGGGGAGATTTCTGCCGGAAACAGGGTGCTTGTATTTGCGGCTTTATTTACCGGTTTTGGGGGACTGGCTGTGGGGACTGCCTGGCTGATTCATCCGGGCAGAAGCATTGACCCTCCTGTAAATGCCGCAATAAGCGGGGAATATATGCCTGATACCCTGCAACTGCAGAATCCTTCATCAAAGGGTAACCATGAGGTCAGGTTTATCACCTACGGCAGCGGGGAGGATAAGCGCCGCAGCTATTACGGAAGTAAGGCAGATGTAATAACCCGGCCGGTTAACGGGTCGGCCTTTCTCTCTTCTTGGAAAGGATTGTCGGGAAGGCTGCGCAGCTGGTATTTTGGTTTTGACAGGTACAGCCTGCCCCTGAATGCAAAGGTATGGTATCCTGCCGGAGAGGGCCCTTTCCCCCTGGTGCTTGCCGTACATGGGAACCACCTGGCACAGGACTGGTCAGAAGGGGGGTACGCCTACCTTGGCGAACTGCTGGCAAGCAGGGGGTATATTTTTGTCTCGGTCGACCAGAACTTCCTTAACGGCAGCTTTACAAATATTTTCAGGGGACTCAGAAACGAGAATGATGCCCGCGGCTGGCTTTTGCTCAAACACCTGGATCAGTGGGAAAAATGGAACAGTGACAGCCTGAGCCTTTTTTTCAAAAAACCTGACATGAACAATATAGCCCTGATAGGGCACTCACGTGGCGGTGAAGCTGCGGGGCATGCGGCGCTGTTCAACACTCTCCCCCATTACCCGGATGATGGAAGGGAACTTTTCGACTTCAATTTCAATATCCGCTCCATAATTTCAATTGCACCGAGCGACCGGCAATATGAGCCGGCCGGAACGGGGACCCCGCTTAAGGATATCAACTATTTCGTTATGCACGGCAGCCACGATGCAGATGTCCAGTCCTTTATGGGCATGCGCCAGTACAACAGGCTCAGCTTCAGTGGGGACTTCAACGGGTTTAAGTCCGCGCTCTACATATACAGGGCAAATCACGGCCAGTTCAACACCTCCTGGGGAAGGAGGGATCTGCCTTCTCCCCGGATCAATCTTTTTAACCTGAGGCAATTATTGACTGAAGAAAACCAGCAGAAGATTGCCATGGTTTATATAAGCGCATTTCTGGAAGCCACACTTAAGAAAGAAAAAGACTTCCGGCAGCTGTTCAGGGACCACCGGACCGGTCGCGAATGGCTTCCTGAAACCATTTTCCTGAACCAGTACAAGCAATCCGGCATGATTTTCATATCAGATTACAACGAAGATCTTGACCTCAGAACAACAAGCATTCGCGGAGGCCGTATTGAGGCTGAAAACCTTACCGTATGGCGTGAACAGACAGCAAGGATGAAATGGGGCAGTCAGGAGACACGCTCTGCGGTGATAGGCTGGTGCAGAAATGAAAATGATTCCCTTCCAGCCAGATATACCTTTGTGCTGCCCGGAGAGGGAATTGACGGCAAAGCTGGCAGGATGCTTTTCCTTACCCTTGCCGATGCGGATGAGAGCGCCGACCCGCGATCGCTGGAACCGGAAACCGTTAACCATAAAACGGGAAAAGAGCCGGATAATATGAGAAATCAAGAAAACCTGAAAAACATAAAAATGGTTCCCGCGAAAGAAAATAACAGTGGTGAGTTGAATATTAAACGAAGTGAAACCGGGAAGGGAGATGAGGGAAACAATAACCGGAATGAAAACGGAAAAGGCTGCAATAAGGAAAATGAAGTAAAGCTGAAAGGAATCAATTTTACTATTGTGCTGACAGATGACAGGGACCGCACAATGAGTTTTCCCCTTGAAAAATGCTCCCTGCTGCAGCCCCGGCTGAAAAAACAGATGACCAAGCTTTCATTTATGAAAACCGCTCCGGAGTCTGAACCGGTCTTCAGTTTCTTTTATTTTGATCTTGAGAAGCTTGCCGGGGGTGGGGATTTTAACACAGAAGCCGTTAAAAAAGTGAGCCTTGTTTTTGACAGGACAGAGAGTGGCGTGATCATTCTTAACAATATCGGGTTCATGCCGTAGTCATGATAATTGTTTTTGCTTTGATTAAGATGAGAGAAATTTTCGTTCAGCTGATATTTTTATGAAATTGAGATCCTGGTGCATTTGAGATTTCCGTTCAGCTGATATTTTTATGCAATTGATATTTTTGAGCGACTTTGTTAATTTTGCATTTCTTTCCGGGTTAGTAACATCTTTTTTTTAACAAGGCACTAAATATAAGAACATGGGAAAAGGTGATAAAAAAACTCGAAGGGGTAAACTGTTCATTTATCCGGATCAGAAATGAAAAAGGTTGTAGTAGGGTTATCGGGGGGAGTGGACTCAAGTGTGGCGGCATATTTACTGAAGCAGCAGGGGTATGACGTTACTGCCCTTTTCATGATCAACTGGCATGAAACTGAAGGGACTCTTTCAGGGGACTGCCCATGGCATGATGATCTGATTTTCGCCGAACTGGTTGCGCAAAAACTTGGTATACCCTTGCGGACAACCGACCTGAGCGATCCTTACCGCAAAAGGGTAGTGGACTACATGTTCGCTGAATATGAAAAGGGCCGGACACCCAACCCGGATGTGCTTTGCAACCGGGAGATCAAGTTCGAACTGTTCGTTGACGAGGCACTTAAGCTGGGAGCAGACCTGGTAGCTACCGGCCATTACTGCAGAAAGAAGGAAACCGTATCGGGCGGCAGAACCGTTTACAGGCTCATGGCAGGCGCGGACTCAAACAAGGACCAGAGCTATTTTCTCTGCCAGCTGAACCAGGAACAACTTTCAAGAGCTCTGTTCCCTCTTGGAGAACTTACCAAGCCTGAGGTGCGCAAAATAGCCGCAGATATGGGATTGCCATCGGCTGAAAAAAAAGATTCCCAGGGGATCTGTTTTGTGGGTAAGGTGGACCTCCCCCTTTTTCTGCAGCAGAAGCTACAGCCTGAGAAAGGGGACATAATAGAAATACCCCGCGGATTTTATCGTCATCTGCCACACCCGGCAAATAAACCTAAAAGCGGGGAAGACCTGGAATTTATATGCCGGCCACTCATCTACCGGCCCGATGACGGGATTAAAATAGGTTCTCATAACGGAGCATGGTTCTATACAGTTGGCCAGAGGAAAGGGCTAAATGTAGGAGGTAAAAAAGAACCGGTGTTTGTTATTTCGACCGATATCGAAAAAAACCTGGTCTTTACAGGAGAGGGACATTCGCATCCCGGACTGAATCGGAGGGGACTCTTCATAAATGCAAATGATATCCACTGGATCAGGAAAGATATGGAAATGGCACCGGGAGAAACGGCCGGTTACCTGGTAAGGATAAGGTACAGGCAACCCCTGCAGAAAGCAGAAATATTCATGCGTGAGCAGGGCCTCTATATTCTTTTTGAAAGTTCTCAGAGAGGTATTGCACCAGGGCAGTTTGCAGCCTGGTACAGCGGCGATGAGCTAATCGGATCGGGAATTATTGACTGAGGCTTACCATGGTCCAATGCAACCACGGCTGACAACAAAGGTTCACAGACCCTGAGCCAGAGGGACCGGCCAAAAATCTGTCCCCGCATAATTACCTTCATTACAGCAGGTAGCAAAAAGGTGATTCAGGAGCCGGAGGCCGGCCTGTTATGCAGTCCGCATTCCTTCTTTTCCGGTTCCTCCCACCACCATCTTCCTGCCCTTATATCTTCGCCGGGTTTAACAGCACGTGTGCAGGGCTGGCACCCTATACTGGGAAAGCCCCTGTCATGAAGTACATGATAGGGTATATCAAATTCCTTTATGTAGTCCCATAACTGCTTTTCGGTCCATTCCACGAGAGGATTGAACTTAACCAGCTGGTTCCCCTCGTCCCATTCAGCTGCTTCTGCATTCAGGCGGGTCGGGGACTGTTCCCTGCGAAGTCCGCATATCCATGCATCACAACCCCGGAAAGCCCTTTTAAGCGGCTCAACCTTTCGTATGCCACAGCAAAGTTTTCTGTTTTCTATGCTGTCGTAAAACAGATTTATCCCCTTCTCATTTACCATTTTCTCCACCTGGCCGTGATCAGGGAAAAATATCTCGATGCTTATACCATACCGTCGTTTGGTGCGTTCCAGCAGCTCATAGCTTTCTGCAAACATTCGCCCCGTATCAAGTGTAAAAACACGCACCGAAGGGTCAATACCTGCCAGAATATGGGTTAGAACCTGATCCTCAGCACCAAGGCTGCTGGCTAAAGCAATCCGTCCCCTGAATGATTCAACTGCCAAAGCTGTTATCTCAACTGCAGATTTCCCCCTGCACCTGTTATTAAGCTCATCTATCCTCTCTTTTTCCATATGATGAATTTCCTTAATTCATAATCTCTGTAAGGCTAACAAATATACATGAATTTTTTTCAGCTTAAAATACACACAGTCAAGCTGAAAAAAATTCATGTGAAAACGAAGTGTTTCCGACTGTAAACAGAAATTTTGGATATTTTATTAGAACAAAATTTCTGTTTTTTACAGGAGAAATTTAGATGAAATTTTTTCATTTAATATTACCAGCCAATCTAAACAGATGCATGAACCTTCTATGGCATTATTTTCAATATTGGTTACCAGGGGTAACACGGCAAAACAATAATTTTTTAAAATAAACAACGTTTCATTCTATAACTGCTCCTGTTCACAAATATAACCAGATGAGGCTCTTTTCCACTCTTCTTTTACTTTGTGCAATTCTGGCCCCCATGAATGCGCAGCACAGGCTTGAAATAGTCTGCAGTTCCCAAAATAATGGTGTCCCGACTGATCACTGCAAGTTTGCTGAAGATAAGCATCTTCTCACGAGGGTGATGGAGCTGCCAGACAGCTCAGGCATTGAAAATTACCTCAGGGATCTTATAGACAGTCTTCATTCACGGGCCTTTCTGGAAGCCTCAATAGACAGTGTGGTATATACCCCGCAAAATTCAAAGGCATATCTGCATAAAGGGAGGAAATACAGTCGTGTTCAGCTCTATCCGGGCCATCTGGATGAGCAGGTTCTGAGAACACTAAATATTCGAAGAAACAGGTATGAAGGCGTACCTTTAGGTATTGGAAGATTCCGAAATCTTCAGGAGAGGATCCTCACCCATTATGAAAACAGAGGTTACCCCTTTGCCTCGGTTTCACTAGCCGATATTGAAATTATTGAAGATACCATCCGGGGCAGGATGGTAATCGATAAAAACAGGTATTACAGGATTGACAGCATACATATATATGGAGATGCACAGGTTAACAGGAAACATCTCTACAGGCATATAGGGGTACTTCCGGGAGACCACTACAGCGAAAAACGTTTCAGAAAAGCCGGCGAGAGAATAAGGCAAACAACCTTTCTCAGGGAAATAAGGGAACCGGAAATGGAATTTATGACAGAATCGGCAGATCTTTACCTTTATATCGACCACCGCCGGGCAAGCAATTTCAGCGGCATACTTGGCATCATTCCCGGAGACGGAGCAAGTAAAACCAGGTTTGCCGGCGAGATCAACCTGGATCTTCTGAATGTTTTCAGAAGGATGGAAAGGATTGGCCTTCAATGGCACAGTCCGGGCAACCGGGTACAGCAGATGGACCTTGAGCTGGGGCAACCCTATCTGTTCGGACAGGCCTTCGGCATAGACCTTCACCTTCATATGTTCAGGCAGGACAGCACATACATGAAGGTAGAGGCAGAGGCGGGAGTCCCTTTTACTATTCCCTACCGGGGTGTGGTAAGGGTGTTTGCAAAAAACACTGCTACATCACTCATTGATGCCGGGGGACTGGTGTCAGATCTCAATGCACCGGCAGCAGGGGTACGAGGACTGGTTTTCGGGCTTTCTTATCATCATCAGAGAATCGACAACTGGATAAATCCCTACAGGGGCTGGATGACCAGTGCCTCGATCGGTGCCGGCAATAAAAGAGTAAAACCTCCATCTGGCACAAATTCAGATGAATGGATAAAAAGCAGTTTTGGCGAAGCGGTTACTCAACTGCAATGGTTTATCCCGGTATCTCCTGCAAGCACCATCATGCTGTCTAACCTGTCTGGAATAAGGATGCATACAGGACAAAAAAACAGGGATAACCACTTTTTTGCAAATGAACTGTTCCTGCTGGGCGGACTTCGCAGTATACGAGGATTTGATGAGAGAAGCATTGCCGCTTCAGCGTACAGTATTCAGAGGATTGAATACCGGTACCTTTTCGATGCTGCAGGAAACATTTTTCTCTTTTTCGACGGTATGGCATATGAAAGAAGGTTACCGGACGGGAAAGTAACCGATAAGCCCTTCAGCTTTGGAGGGGGCCTCACCTTTGATACCCGTGCAGGCCAGTTTTCGATAAGCTACGCTGTCGGAAGGGAATTTGGCAACCCTTTTTCATTTCGATCATCCAGGGTGCACATGGGTATAATAAACAGGTTCTGATAAAATTATGGTTCAAATATTCCCTTCATACTCTTACCTTCTCCTGTAGAAGTAGAGAACGGGCTCGATATCATCTGCCTTTTCGCTGAGGGTATAGTAACCGCTGCCATCAGGCATCCACCCAAACGCCTCACCCTGAGGCTCTAAAGTATAAGGAAGAAGCAGGGGCTGACGCTTTAATGCCTCAAAAACCGGCTCACTATTCTTCCTCTGCCAGTAATAGATCCTGTCGTCTGTCTTTACCGCTATTTCAGTTCCGTCGGCCGATATATCCCCTGCCAGAGCACGGTTAAAGGGAAAATAGCCTATCTTATCGAGGATAATAACTTTCTTTGTATCCTGCGGATACCGGGCCACGTATATAATAGACCTTTCATCCCTTTTTGTCACAATGTACAGATCCCTTGTTAAAGGATCAATCATCAGTGTCTCAGCATCACGCGAACGACGATCAGGATATACATAATCTATCCGTTCGACACCTTCTACAGTGGCGTAGGTGACGGAATCCAAACTGCTTATATCAGGCTCTGCAACACGGTATACAGACATAATTTCATATTGTGCGCGATTGTCACCTATCTCACCTATGTAAAGATAATCTTTTCCATAAACCGGACCGGGACCGATAGCCATATCCTCCCAATCCCTGTTAAATGCACCCTCAATAATGAACTGGCCAAAATCTTCAGCGTTTTCGCCCACAACGAGAAGTCTGTTGTAATCGCCGCTGTCATTGTGCACCCATAACCTCGATGTATTGCTTCTGCTCACTGCAATCCCGGAAGCCTCAACTATTTGACGGTTCTCGAGCACCCCCCTGGCCTCAGACTGGTGAAACCCGTTATGAAACTCGAGATTGTCCATGTCATATTCATACATGACCGGTTTCCCGGGAACCAGTACCTCACCATTTGTTGATTTGGAACAACCATGGAATAAAGCAATAATAATCAGTGCTGCCGGGATAACAAAAAAATATCTCATAATGTAACCAGTTTATGCACTACTTCAACTGAACTGCACTCAAAGCTTCTTCTGAACCTGATCCGGAGGATTATCCTCCTTACCAGGTCCGTTTTCAGTGTCGGCATCATCTCTTTCCTCATCATCTTCAAACTTCAGCATTCCCTGCTTTAAAAGAAGGTTATACCAGCGGATAATCTTCTTCATATCTGAAACATATACCCTGCTACGGTCATATTCCGGAAGGACCGCCTCAAAGTACTTCCTTATCTCGTCAGCATTGGATTTGTGACTGACAGCCTCCTTCCCGTCTGAATAATTGTACATTTTTTTTAATACTTCCGCCAGGGGCAACTCCTCACTCTCGGTAAAAACAGAAATCTCTTCAAGTGTACTGATGCGGGATGAGGAGTAAGCACTCATCCTCTTTTTATCTTCAAGGGATTCAACAATTATTGCATTTCTCCCTTGTGAAATAAATTTGTACAGACCGGGATAACCGGATATTGCCATTAAATCTTTTAATTTCATATTGATAAACTTAAACCATTGATATATTTATAATTAAGTCGAAGAACCAATCCGGTTACGTTCCTTAATGCAAAATACCCCTGCTGAGATCAGAATGTAACCGCAGAATTTCAGGAATCAGAGCCACAGTGCCGTCATTCCTGAGCACCTGCCACGCAAGGGCGGCTTTTTTCTCATCCGGCCACTGGCTGGCCATCCTTTTCCTGACACTTTCTTCACTTTCGCCATCCCGATTCATTATACGACGCAGCCTCAATTCTTCAGGGGCAGTTAACAGTATTACCGAATCAAGTTCGGTATGTGTACCTGTTTCAAACAATATAGCAGCCTCTTTAATAATATACGGTTGATTATTATGCACTTTCACCCATGACAAAAAATCCGACCTTACGGCTGGATGAACAATCTCATTTAACTGTTTCAGGGCATCAAGGTCATTAAATACCAGTCCGGCCAAAGCTTTTCTGTCAGGTCTGTCTTTATGAAAAACACCTGTACCAAATGCCGCCAGCAATTTGCGATGCAATTCAGGATCATCATTCATTATTTTCCTGGCCCTGCTGTCAGCATCATAAACCGGCACCCCCAGAACAGAGAAAACCCTGCATATCAAAGATTTGCCTGCACCTATTCCCCCTGTCACCCCTATCTTAATCATCATCTTTCAATAATAAAATCAACACTCTGCGGAGAAAAACGAACGGATCTTACGAAATCCGGCTGGTCCACAAGTCGGACCGCAAGGCGTCCCGGACCGGTGGGGGGACCGAGGTAATCGACCGTGGCCCGGAATAACTGTGCATTTACCTTATCATAATCAGAAAGAGCAACAAGATATGAGACAGTAATCCTTGAAGGAAAAGTTTTCATCGTAAGTGTATCAGGAAGATTTGTCACCTCAACCGGAATATTTATGCTGGCTTCGGTAAACTGCTCGACGGGTATGTTAACTAATACCACATTTGGTGAAAAGGTGAGTTTTTCAATATCCGTCAGTTCAATATTTTTTCTGGTTGATTTATTCAGCCCCCTGATTACCGTTTCCTTTGTAGGGACAAACTTCATTGTATCTATTACAGATTCCGGCCCGTGTACCATAACAGAATCAGGTTCGACGTCAATATTCCCCTTCACCATGAACTGCTGGTTAAAATCAAGATCAAGAGCCGGCTTAACAGGAAGTTTCCTGCTGATCATCCTGGTGAAACTGAAGAAAAGTGTGTCAGGCCTTATATCAAGGATATCAATATCGGCTCCAAGCTGACCTGCTATCCTGTTAGCGGCAACAGACGAAAGAATGTAATAGTTTCGGGTCTCGGTATCCGGCAGTCTGTTGAGTGAAAATGAATTTACATCAAAAACTATAGGCATCAGCCGGCGGCTTACAAAATACCTGACCAGGGTGTAACCATAGGAATTCACTGTGAGCTCAAGGCTGGAGGGTGGATCACCTACCATAATCATGTTTTCGGGAAAATTGTTATACCGTACCGGATATCTTATACTGGTTGTATACTCCCTGCTCAGAGCACTCAAAAACCAGAATATAGTTGAGATTGCCAGAAAGAAAAGAAAAACCATGACCCTGCGATCAAGCTTAAGGCTGGTTAGTTTTCCAAAAGCATCTTTTATTATTTTATGCTCCTGAGCCAAATATCTTATCTGTTTAGCAAAACTCCAGGGGATTCTGCTTTGCGGGCAACGGCAACTAACGTTGCGCTGCCAGGTCGGTAGGATCTTTCAAAACGGCATTCTTATCAACCTTGATATGGACATTGTTGCCCACATCTATAGTTACTACCTGCCCTGAAATATCGTTAATCTTACCGTAAATGCCCCCGGTTGTGACTATCTTGTCTCCCTTTTTGATCGATTCCCTGAAATTTCTGAGTTCCTTCTGTTTTCTCATCTGGGGTCGAATCATAAAAAAATAAAACACCAGAATAATCAGCAATAGCGGAAGGAAAGAAATAAAAGGGCTCTGGCCCTCCTGGGGAGGTGTCATAAGCACCAGAAAAGCTAAATTACTACTCATAGGTTATTGGGGTTATGGTTTATAACTGTAATATCAATTCTTAAAGGGTGCAAATTGCAAAGTTTAATACTCTGAAATATAAATAATCCAACAAAATAAATACAAATTTACAACAACTACAAATACCCGGACCAGCAATTACTCTCCAATTACTCTCCAATTACTCTCCAATCAGTCCCCGCCCTCTTTTAACTATCCTGTTTTCTGCCCTTAACTGCTGAATGATCTTATCAAGAATTCCATTGATGAAATTGCTGCTTTTCCCAGTGCTGTAATACTTGGCTATCTCAATATATTCATTGAATGAGACCCTGGTAGGTATTGAATCGTTTTCAAGTATCTCGGCTATAGCCAGTTTCAGGATCAGGATGTCCATGAATGCAATCCTTTCAACATCCCAGTTTCTGGTATGCTGATCTATCATTTTTTCATATTCTCTGTGATGAAAAACAATATTATGGAACAGCCTTTTTACAAACTCTTTATCTTCCTTATCTTTAAAAAGAGGGAAAACAGGGATCGGGGGACCATCACTACCTGAAAATTTTTTCAGGCTTTTTTCTGCCATTCGTACAGCAAACTCAAGGTCATCATTCCAGTAAATACTGCGCTCCTCAAGAACCTGATCAAGAGAAAGTGACCTTAAGATAAGTCCGTCAAGCAGCTGCAAAACAAACTTTTTATCCGATTTCCAGGATGTTACAGGCTCTTTCATGTAAGCTGCATAAATATCGCTTTCAACAAGCTGATTATAGAGTTCCCTGATCAACTCCGGATGGTTGGACCACGAAACATTGTGTTTTTTGAGCAACTTATTAAGCTCTTCATGCTCCATGAGATGGTTGATCAGCAGGTTGTTGGCAAAACGGGTGTTGGGATGCAGATCCTCATGGCTGGGAGACAGCTTTGACATTGCAAGATCTATTCTTTTACGAGCGTATAAGGCAAGATCAATAAACAGCAGGTAAACAGAAACGTAGAGCTCCCAGGTTTTACCAATGCTGAAAAACAATTCTTTCTCAGACCTGGCAATCGAATCTATACCGGACTTAAAGTAGGCATAAGCTGCCTGTAAAACCTTTATCCTTAACAGCCTCCTGCTTATCATCTTATTAAAGGAGATTCATTACAATAATACTAAAGGAGGTGCAAAGTAAGCACTTTTTGGGTAAACAATGCCGGATTTTTAAAATATTTAGCCGGAATATTGGCTACAAATTTGTGTTTGGTAACCAAAATTATTTTATTTGTTAAAAAAATTAAAGACATTGGAGAAGCAACATCTAATTGTCGCTTGAGTATTAATATAATAAAAAAACAGGATGATGGAAGAGATTGAAAAAAAAACAGACGGAGGAAACGTAGAAAGGCAGGAGATTTTTTCACAAACGGTACGAGCCGGAAAAAGGACCTATTTTTTTGATGTTAAGGCTACAAGAAGCAATGAATATTACCTTACCATTACCGAGAGTAAAAAACGGTTTACCAAGGAAGGCAAACAGTATTTTGAAAAGCATAAGGTCTTCCTTTACAGGGAGGACTTTGAAAAATTCAGCAACGGACTGACAGAGGTTATTTCATACATAAACAACACACAGCCGGTCCGCGTTGATCCTGATAAAACCAAGGAAGATCAGGGTAAGGAACTCACTGAAAGTTTTACCAATGTTAGTTTTGACGATCTTGAAGAATGATCCCGGTTATCACCCTCCGGGAACTGACATCTGTCAGTGAAACAAGCTTATTGGATAGGTACTGCTGAATTCTTCAATTATCTCAAACATTTCAGGCGTAAGATGGCTTATTACCGGTTTTGATATATGTTCAGGTATTTCTTTGTAAAATGCCTGGGCAATTCCTCCGGTTATGCTCGATATGCTCCCGTTATCCCCACCAAGTGAAATAGCCAGTCTCAGAGAACTTTCAAAATCGTCACTGTCAAGAAATGCAATAATTGCTTCAGGAATGGTACCCCTGCATGACTGGTCATAAAAATAATTTGGCCTGATATCCTCAATGGTTCTTTGAAGGTTATACCGGAATTTTTTTTCAACATAATCCCTGATCTCATCCTTAGTCCTTCCGTTTTTGGCAAGAAATACAGCAGCTGCTGTTGCCTGGGCACCCTCTATCCCGTCAGGATGATTATGACTTACACCGGCACAATTGGAGGCTTCATCAAGGACCTCTTTAAGTGTCCTTCCTGAATAACCGATGGGACTGACACGGATAGCCGCCCCGTTGTTCCAGCTATTATAGGGTGTGGGGTAATCCTGACTTAACCACCTGGTAAATATTGTGCCATAGCGTCTTTTCGGGTATTTTCTACCGTATACCTGAAGAGTATGGGAGTAATCCCTTCCATTCAGAAGTGAATCCATAACAGCCACGGTAAGCACGCTGTCGCAGGTATAATCTGATTTTTCTGTAAAAAGTGGAAATTCTGCAGGATCAGGTTTTTCACCGGCATGACCGGTTCCGGCCATATCACCCGCAATAGTACCGATAATCAACTTATCAATCATAATTACTCAAAAGTTTGAATATACCTCAAAGAAAATTACATAAGTAGAAAACCAATTACATAATATCGGTATTATAAAAAGTAAGTAAAACGTAAAACCGGCCAACAGGAAGCCGACGTAATCCGGTCAAAATAATTATCACAATAAAGTAACGGATGGATTTTTTATTTGGTATACCGGAATAGCAGGATTCACTTGTGTTTATCCTTATTATTATGGTCCTTATCCTCTTGCCTGGTAATGAAATCGTTTATCTCTTCAAAGGTAAGTTTCTTAACATTGGTGACAAGAAAGTTTTGCCTTATGAATCCACCATATTCATTGCATTCGTCAACAGCTGCCGTTAGAACATCCCTGATGGATGTTTTAATAGGAACTATTACCAGAAGTGAGCAGAAATGCCCTGTAAAATTAACCTCTTCAAGTTCTGCTTCATTCTTCTTCAGATAGAAATCAAATTCGTTTCTGATAATCCTTTGCTGCAGACTGTCAAACGGAATGTCAGAACTGTTAATAAGAACGACAAAATATCTAAGGCTGGAGCCCTTACCCCCCAGTCCGGTAGATATAAACACCTGATTCTCATCAAGCAGTTTGCTCTGTAGTACCATCCGGCTCTCCTGATATGCAAGTATGGCCCAGTCTTTTAATTCTTTATCAGGATCAGCAAGGTATTTCTCTATTGAACGGTAGGCTTCAACCTTTTCAATTGATGCAAGCTGGACAAGAAGTCTCCTTTTGTTTTCTATTGAATTATCCTTGTCGAACAATTTACTGCACATCGAGAGAATTTTAACGGGAACACCATCCTTTTTAATATTCCAGGAAAACTCAAAATACTCCATCTGCAGATCAATATCTATCTGCTCCTCCAGAATATTTAAATTTTGAGGGAAGTGCCCGATAATGTCCTCTATGCGGTCATATATGTTTTCCTCTTCCATATGCAGTTTTTTTGTCAGAATAAAACGGTTGAGCTACACAAAGATTTTGCTAAATATAAAGTATTTTAATAATGCGTATCAATGCACATTTTAAACATTGAACCGTAAAAAAAACCTGCAGTTTGCAAAAATACCCATTTTAGGGTATTAAATTAGTTTGCATTATAATTTACTTTTGCATACTCCGCCAGTGCTTTATGCATGACATCAGTCTAAAACAAAGAATATTATTTTCTGTTGAAAAATGACCCTCGAGGAACTGCAAAACGATCAGACCGGAATTATTACCAAGATTAAAGGCCGTGGCGCTTTCCGCAAGCGAATCACAGAAATGGGATTCGTAAAGGGAAAACAGGTGAAGGTTATAAAAAATGCACCTCTGAAAGACCCTGTTGAATACAGTATTATGGGTTACGAATTATCGCTGAGAAGAAGTGAAGCAGCCCTTATTGAGGTTGTAACTCCCCGGGAATATACAGATAAAGGAAAAGAGGGGTTCAATGGTGTTATTTCCGAAGAGTGGCTGCGAACCAGAGCAGAAAAAAAGGGTAAGCTTATTAATGTGGCCATGGTAGGTAATCCCAATGCCGGTAAAACAACTCTTTTCAATTTTGCCACCCGTTCAAAGGAGAGGGTAGGCAACTATGGTGGTGTTACAATAGACGCAAAGCAGGGAAAGTTTTCTCTAAAAGGATACAAATTTAACATAGTTGACCTTCCCGGTACATATTCACTTACCGCATATTCTCCTGAGGAACTTTTCGTCAGGGACCATATAACCAATCAAATGCCCGATGTGGTTATAAATGTGGTTGATGCATCGAACCTGGAACGTAACCTTTATCTCACCACCCAGTTGATAGATATGGATATCAAGGTGGTTATCGCCCTCAATATGTACGATGAACTCCTGGAAGCAGGAGACGAACTTGATTACGATCTCCTGGGAAAGATGACGGGGATACCCATTGTTCCCACCATAGGCTCTAAAAACATCGGCATCAAAGACCTTTTTCAAAAGGTTATTGATGTATATGAGGACGAGGACAGGGATTTGAGGCATGTGCACATTAATTACGGGCAGGAGATAGAAAAATCGCTTAAACGTATTCAGGAAAAGATAAAAAGAGAGGATAACCTGTACCTGACAGACAGGGTCTCATCCAGATTCCTTGCACTTAAACTTCTTGAAAAAGATGACGATGCCAACAGGAGGATTTCTGCCCTGGAAAATGCCGCCGAAATAAATGACACAATAAAAAATGAAATTAAGCGACTTGAGATAACCCTTAAAGAGGACAGTGAGACACTGGTAATAGATGCAAAATATGGCTTTATATCAGGAGCCCTCAGGGAAACAATGATGCGACAGCAAAATGCCAGGCAGAAGAGATCTGAAACTATAGATACCCTCCTGACTCACCAGATATTAGGTTTTCCGGTATTCCTGCTTTTCATATTCATTATGTTTCAGGCCACATTTTCACTGGGTGAGTACCCAATGCAGTGGATAGAGCATCTGATCTCCGCAACGGGCAGCTTGCTCGACACCCGGATGAGTGAAGGCAGCCTGAAGGATCTTCTCATAAATGGTATCTTAGGAGGTGTTGGAGGAGTGATAGTATTCCTGCCGAACATACTTATTCTTTTTTTCTTCATATCGCTGATGGAGGATACGGGATATATGGCCAGAGCAGCATTTATAATGGATAAGCTGATGCATAAGATCGGTCTTCACGGAAAATCATTTATACCTCTAATAATGGGGTTCGGCTGTAATGTTCCGGCAATAATGGCAACACGTACAATAGAGAATCGCAATAACCGGTTGCTTACAATGCTTATCAACCCCTTTATGTCCTGCAGTGCCAGGTTACCGGTATATGTACTGATTATAGGTGCATTTTTTCCCGACCATCCCGGCACTGTACTTTTCAGCATGTACGGCCTGGGTATTATAATGGCGGTTATCGTTTCGGTAATACTCAAAAAAACACTTTTCCGTTCTGAAGATGTTCCCTTTGTAATGGAACTTCCCCCATACCGATTGCCAACAATTAAAACAACTCTCCGGCACATGTGGCACAAGGGTTCAATGTACCTGAAAAAAATGGGCGGAATAATTCTTGTTGCATCAATTATTATTTGGGCTCTCGGTTACTTCCCGAAAGACCCAGGATCTTCAAATGATCAGGAATCTCTCATTGCAGAAACATCAGAGAACCAGGGACAGGCATATCCACAGGCAAAAGTACAGGAAACTGATGATGGTGAGCAGCAATCATTAAGTGAGGCAGATAAGGAGAATAATACGCTTAAAGAAAATAATACCCTTAAAGAGAATAATACCTTTATGGCCTTGGCCGGAGAGAACAATGAAAAACAACGGAAATCATATATAGAACGAATCGGGTTGTTTATTGAGCCAGCAATTGCACCTCTGGGTTTTGACTGGAAAATGGGTGTTGCTCTGATTTCAGGTCTGGCCGCCAAGGAGATTGTGGTAAGCACAATGGGAGTGCTCTACCAGGTTAGCCCTGAAGCCAGTCTCCCCACAGAATCACTGGGTGAAAGGCTCAGGCAGCAAAAATATCCTGACGGCACCAGGGTGTTCACCCCGGTATCGGCTCTCTCTTTTTTGGTGTTCATACTCCTGTACTTCCCCTGCGTGGCCGTTATAGCCGCCATAAAGAACGAATCAGGCCATTGGAAATGGGCCGTATTCACTGTTTTATATACGACAGGACTGGCTTATATTATGTCGTTCCTGGTTTACCGGATAGGAAATCTTATTTTATAGGATGCGATTTTAAAAAAGAGTGTTTCTGAACTGCCATAATAATGGATATTCTGTTTCTCTCCATATCAATAGCCCTTATTCTAATCGGACTGGTGGGATGCTTTCTTCCTGTAATCCCGGGACCGCCGTTAAGTTTTCTGGCACTTCTGTTTTTAAACTTTACCGGGTATGCGGATTTTAGCCTGAAATTTCTTTTAATAACAGCCTCTGTTGCTGCTGCGGTTACTGTTCTGGACCTTATTTTTCCTGTATGGGCCACCAGAAAATTTGGTGGATCCAGGTATGGAATGTGGGGAGCCGGAATAGGCATCTTTGCCGGTATATTTTTTCTTCCTCCGTTTGGTCTGATATTAGGACCCCTCGCAGGAGCGATTCTGGGAGAGATGATAAAAGGAACGAACAGCAGGAAAGCTATTGTTGCGGGACTGGGTTCTTTTGCCGGGTTTCTGCTGGGGATGGGATTAAAGCTTGCAGTTTCCATCACTATAACTGTCTATTTTGTAAAAGCTATAGTGCTTTCATGAATCCTCCACCAGACTTCGCAGGAGAAATGTACATGAACAGACCCGGCAGATAAAAGTCGCCGGGATGCAGGCTGACAGGGCAACTTTCCTGAATCCGGTCATTCTGTCCTGCAAGGGCTTCTTAAAATCTCATCATAAAAAAGCTGAAGGATCTCTGTTCTTATGTTGAGAGTACTTATCAGGTTATTGGACCTTGACGGATACACCCTGTTGGACAGAAATATATAAAGAAGGTCATGTTCGGGGTCCATCCAGGCAAAAGTTCCCGTGAAACCGCTATGGCCGAAGCTGGATGATGATGCTCCGGAGCAGGGATATGCCCTTTCGGGGGAAAGTTCATTGTTATCAAGTAACGGTTTATCGAAACCTATTCCCCGGCGATTATTGTTTTCAGGGAACTGAACCGCGGTAAACTGATTTATAACCTCCTGCGAGAGGTACCTTCGTCCTCCATACTCCCCTCCGTTAAGATACATTTGAAAAAGCTTGGCAAGATCTCCCGCCGATGAGAAGAGTCCAGCGTTACCGCTAATCCCGTCAAGCAACGCAGCTGACTCATCATGAACATAGCCATGCACAAGCATACGCCTGAATTTGCTGTCAAATTCAGTGGGAACAATGCGATGGCAAGGGAAATGGCTGCGCGGATTATAGCGAAGGGAAACGGCACCCAGGGACTTGTAGAAATCTTCATACAGTGCTTTGGTATAGGGTCTGCCGTCAACCCTTTCAATCACCTCAGGGGAAACGATGAAAGGGAGGCATGAATACCTGTATTCACCATGCGGTAGCAGGTTGCTCCTGCGGATTTCACGGTAGACCCTTTTTCGGAAACTGTCCCTTAGATAAAGATGGCTGCCCAGCTCAATAGTGTATCCGTCAAGCTGTTCATGCCGGAAAAAGCGTCTGATATAATTACCGTTTCTCATGGTCTGACTCCATGCTGATAACCAGGGAGTTATCCCGGACTGGTGGGTAAGAAGGTCAATCAGGGTAAGGTCCTCCTTATTGGATCTTCTGAACAGGCGGCTCCTCCAGTCCTCCCAGTAATAACTCAGAGGTTTGTCAAGATCGATAGCCCCCTGATCAACAAGCTGCATGTAGAGAGGGAGGGGACCGGCTATCTTGGTGATCGATGCAAGGTCGTAGATATCATCTTTTTCTACTGCAACCCTTCCGGAATAGGTATGGAATCCCCATGCCCTGTCGAGTATCACCTTCCCCCCTTTGGCAACAAGCACCCTGCATCCGGGAAATGCTTTCATGTCAAGGCCATGGCTGACAATGGAATCAACCCTGTGATTTATTATCCTGCTGTCAAGGCCAACCTCTTCAGGAATAGTGTATTTCAGGCGCAACCCGCCTGCAGTCCGGATACCCCATCCGGCCGGGAAATGGTCTCCGGCAGCTTCATGCAAAGTACCGGAAGCTCCGATAGCACCAAAAACCAGTTGTGCAGCCAGATCCTGAACCATATCACTATCATCCCGGGCAACAATGAGTCCCTCAATTTTATCAATACCTCTCCAACTGGCCAGGAAAAGAGGAGGTCCGAAAAACACCGCCACAGATTCCCTCTCTCCCAGACACTGTATCAGTTCATCTGCCATGTTCCTGTTATTATGATTCAGTGGCAGGGCAGCTGCTGATATGCCCACAATGATGCGGTCGTATTTCATAAGTTCCGAAATTCCGGACTCCATTGATTCATGGGAGTGCGCATCAATTCTTACAACAGGCATCTGAAGGTAATCATTCAGACGTGAAGCAAACACATCTGCCTTCCCTACTGCAGCAATGGCAAAGCTGCCCTTTTCAAGGGATGTAACCGGGATAACCCCATTACTGTTAAGGAGAACAACAAATGAACTCTCAATCTCTTTTCTCAGTGTCAGTTCTCCTCCCCCTAAATCAGGTGGGACAAATATGGTAAGGAAACTGAACGCTGCTGCTAAATAACCTTTTCTTATCATTCTTAGCTTTTAAGTTTTAGCTTCATCAATTCATAAATATTCATATCCTTCCATCAGAACTTAAAAGAACACCAACGAAGCTATACCGAAGTATATCAGCAATCCTGTGATATCAACAAGTGTGGTGATTGCAGGACTTGCAGCCACTGCCGGGTCACCACCCAGCCGCTTTACAAGGAGGGGCAGTCCGGCACCGATAATTGTCGATGAAATGACCTGCAGACAAAGTGCTCCTGATATTGTAAATGCAATGAATAATAAATTGAATTCCGGCGGAATATCTGTTTCCCAGGACAGGAAAATAATCTTGCCAAAAGCAATCAGCCCAAGCACCAGAGAAAGTAAAAATGCTATCCTTGCCTCCTTAAAGAGAATAACGAACCAGTTTTTCAAACTGATCTGGCCCAGTGCCATGGCCCTTATGACCATTGTGGCAGCTTGTGATCCCGCATTCCCTCCGGTATCGGCAATCATCGGCATGTATAGTGCCAGAATGATAAGCGACGACATTGCCTCCTCGTACCGGTGGATTATCATTCCAGAAATAATCCCGATTATGCCAAGGGAGGATAACCAGACAACTCTTTTCCTGAAATGCCCGAAAACCCCTGTCTCAACATAGTTAAGATCCTCTGGTGCATGAACAATACCCATGAACTTTTCAAGGTCCTCGGTATGCTCGGCGCGAATTACATCAATCGCCTCGTCATGCCTCACGATACCTGCAAGCTGCTTGTGTGTGTTAAGCACCGGTATTGCAACCATGTCATACTTCTCAATCTTTTTGGCAACACTTTCCCTGTCCTCATTTATATCCGCCCATACGAAATCGGACTGAATAACATCCTTGACAAGAGTGTCGGGCTTAGCCATAATTATATCTTTCAGGGTGATGAAGCCTTTCATTCTCATATTATTATCCACCACATATATATAGTAGATCATCTTTTTGGATGGAGCATCCTGGCGGATTTTATCTATTGCCTGTGTAACTGTCATTTCAGCCTGTACGGTGGCAAAATCGGTTATCATGATACTTCCGGCAGTCTCTTCCGGGAAAGAGCTGAGGAATATAACGTCCTCCCTTGTTTTCTTATCGAGGAAAGGAAGAAGCTCAAGCTGTTTATCTTTGTCAAGGTCCTGGTAAAGGTCGGCCCTTATATCGGACGACATATTGGTGAATATCCTGGCAAAAAAACGCATATCAACAAGATCGAACAGCTCAAGCAGCAGTTCCATATCCATATTGGATGCGATATAACCAAGTTCTTCATCCGGGAAAACCGGCAGTAACTGTAATATCTGTTCGTAAGTCAGATTCCTGAGGATATCTGCTATCTCAACGGCCGGCATTTTTTTCAGGATAGCTGCCAGGGCCTCCATTTCATTTGCCTCTGCCAATCCTTTTACAATCGAATGCCTCTGATCTGTTACTATATTTTCCATGATCCGGCTGTTTAAAATATTAATAAAGCGGTTCCAGAGATAAGTCAGTCAATACCTGCAGGGACTCAGGGGGGATAAACAAAAATACCCTCTCATGAGAAAGGGCACTGAATTTATCAATCAATAGCGGCAACCTGCTTACATCCGCTAAGGATCTCAAAGATGCCCCTTGTTGAGTTTTAGCTCTGAATGACTTATTCCGGTTAACCCGGAAAGCTGCCTTAAGCCAAGCCTTAATCCGGCAAAGCCTGTTCTACCCATTGGCGTCTGTGGACATTTTTGGGCAGCAGCCTGTGTTCATTCAGTAGCCTCACCTAACAGGCCTGAAAACTGTTCGTAAAATTAGAAAAATCATTCCAACTAAAAAACAGCATTATGTTTTTTCTTATCACATTATAAAAATGATCTCTTCAACTTTTTTGGTTTGAAATAAAAAACTGCTAATTTGCAACCACAACAAAATAACCGGAGGCTTTAATATTTACACCTGATACCTTTTCCATAACATGAGCACATTAAATAATCTAAAACCACTTACCGTCTGGAAATATTTTAAAGAAATTTGCAGGTTGCCACGCCCTTCAAAGAAAGAAGAAAAAATAATCGCCTGGCTCAAAAAATTTGCAGATGATCATAACCTGGACAGCAAACAGGACAAAACCGGAAACCTCCTGATTACCAAACCGGCATCACCCGGTTATGAAAACAAAAAGACAGTAGTTCTTCAAAGCCATGTCGATATGGTGGGTGAAAAGAACTCGGACATTGAACACGATTTTGAAAATGACCCCATAGTTCCCTTTATTGATGGTGAATGGATTAAGGCCAGGGGAACTACTCTTGGGGCGGATGATGGCATTGGAATAGCTGCTCAGCTTGCACTGCTGGTATCAGGGGACATCAGGCATGGTAGAATTGAATGTCTTTTCACCGTTGACGAAGAGTCAGGACTTACCGGTGCATTTGCATTGAAACCCGGATTTTTTGAAGGTAAAGTCCTCTTAAACCTTGATTCGGAAGATGAAGGGGAACTTTTTATCGGGTGTGCAGGAGGCATTGATACCATAGCAACAATAGAATTTGAAACCGAAAATATACCCTCTTCACATTCAAAATTTATGGTAAAGGTCGGGGGACTGGCGGGGGGTCATTCAGGAGATGACATCCACAAGGGAAGGGGCAATTCCAACAAGATACTTAACCGGTTCCTGTGGAACCTGAACAACAGGTTTGACATGAAGCTCATCCGGTTTGACGGGGGGAACCTCCGAAATGCAATACCGAGGGAGGCAGAAGCATATTTCTCACTGCACCGTGATGACATTCCTTCAATGAATGAATACTATGAGTCTTTTACCAGAATCCTTTCATCCGAATTTTCTGATACTGAACCGGGACTTTCTTTTTCGCTTGGGTCTGCTGACATCAATTTACCGGCGGTAGATGAGGATACACAGCTTGACCTTCTCTATTCACTATATGCCTGTCCCCATGGAGTTATATCCTGGAATCCCAGGATCAATAATCTGGTGGAAACATCCACTAACCTGGCATCTGTAAAATTCGATGGCAACAGAATTATCATCACCACCAGCCAACGCTCCTCATCTGATTCAGCAAAATCTGATATAGCAGCAATGGTGGAAAGTGTTTTCAGGCTGGCAAACGCAGGGGTGAAAAGAACCGGGGAGTACCCGGGATGGAAGCCAAATCAAGACTCGGAGATACTACAGATCACCAGGTCAGCCTACAAAAAGCTTTTTAACCGCGATCCGGTAGTCCGCGCAATCCATGCCGGACTTGAATGCGGACTGTTTCTGGAAAAATACCCGGATCTGGACATGATATCATTCGGCCCCACAATAAAAGGGGCTCACTCACCTGATGAAAGGCTGGAAATCGGCTCGGTGCAAAAATTCTGGGACCTGCTGGTTCAGGTGCTTGATGATATACCTGAAAACTGAATCAGAGCTGTTTGACTGGCAGATACTTGTAGATTATCGTAAATTCTGGTAAATTCTGGTAAATTCTGGTAAATTCTGGTAAATTCTGGTAAATTCTGGTAAATTCTGGTAAATTCTGGTAAATTATGGTAAATTCTGGTAAATTATGGTAAATTCTGGTAGATACTGATAGGTTCTGATAGATTCTTGCAAATTCTGGCAGATACTGTTGTATCTCAGCGGGACTTTCAGTGAATCAGTCCGCCGGTCTGAACTCCTCTGCACCTACACCGCAAACCGGGCACCTCCAGTTGTCCGGCAAATCTTTGAAAGCTGTTCCGGGTTCTATGCCCCCGTTGAGATCACCATTATCCGGATCATAAAGGTAACCGCAAACCTTGCATCTGTATTTTTCCATTATACTGAATATCAATTAACTTTATACTCATTTTTCATTCCGTTCTGAGAAGGGATCACTTACTTTTATCTTCACAAAGCTCGGTCAGCACTCCGAAAGTTGATTTCGGATGAAGAAAAGCGATATCAAGCCCCTCTGCACCTTTCCTTGGCCGTGCATCAATTGTCTCGACCCCCTTCTCCCGGGCATGTTCAAGTGCCTTCTCAATACCTTTTACGGCATAAGCAATATGATGTATGCCTTCCCCCTTTTTAGCGATAAATTTAGCAACGGGACCATCATTTTCGGTAGATTCAAGCAGTTCTATCTTGGTCTGGCCCACCATAAAAAAGGCAGTACGCACTTTCTGATCGGCTATCTCTTCGAAATTATAGCATTCCAGTCCCAGTACCTCCTCATAAAATCTAACTGACTCCTGAAGGTTTTTAACCGCGATTCCAATATGTTCTATATGTGTTGGTTGCATAATATGATTTTTGGGTTAGATAAGTAAAGAAATATCAGTCAATTATTGAATCATAAATAATCTGCTGAATCTTTGTCCGCAAGTTCATTTGCATCAGTTTGTTGTGAAACTGATCAGGATGAACACGGTTGGAAAGGAAAATATATACAAGTTGATCCCTTGGATCTACCCATGCAATGGTTCCCGTAAAGCCACTATGCCCGAAACTCTCGGGTGAAGCAGACTTTGCCGTCGGTCCGTTTCTGGATGGATTTCTTTCGGGTTTATCAAAACCTACCCCTCTTCTGTTTCCATTGTTACTGTTGGGAGCCGAAGTAAACCTGCTTACTGTTTCAGCACTGAAATATCTGACGCCACCATATTCACCTTCTTGCAAGTATAGCTGCATGAGCTTTGCCAGATCATTGGCATTTGAAAAAAGACCTGCATGCCCGCCAACTCCCCCTATCATTGCCGTACCCGGATCATGAACGTGTCCATGTACCAACTGCCTCCTGAATATTACATCATTTTCAGTTGGAATGATTTCTGATTCAGGAAATTTCTCAAGAGGCAGATAAGTTATTCTGCATGCACCCAGCGGATTGAAAATTTTATTATCTATGTACCCCTGAATCGGTTGCGAGCTGATCCGCTCGATTATATTTTTAAGATAATAATAGCCCAGATCACTGTAAAGATATTTATTGCCGCGTCTCAGGGCAGATTCATCGATTCTCCTGTAAATTGAGTCACGGAAAGATTCGTTCATGAACATTCTGTTGGCAACCCTTATGGTAAAATTATCTACAGCCTGGTCACTGAAAAGGCTGTCAACAAACCTGTAGTGCCGGTTCATAAACATATTGGCAGCAAGCATATAAGGATAATGAGCCGAAATCCTTCTGGAAAATAGTTCCTGATCAGGAACCAGACTCTCAAAAGTATCATAATAAAAAGGTATCCATGGCTGAAGTCCGGCCTGATGAGTCAAAACATCCTTAATTAGCAGATCATTTTTGTTTGTACCTTCAAGCTCAGGAAGGTGATATCCCAGTGTACGCCCGATATCCAGTTTCCCCTCATCAATGAGTTTCATGAGTGCAGGCACTGAGGCGGCAATTTTTGTTATAGATGCAAGGTCGTATAGATCAGTTTTTTTTACAGGCCGTACCTGCCGGTAGGTATGATAACCAAAAGTTTTGTGATATACCACAACTCCATGGCGTGCTACCAGCACCTGCGCCCCGGGAGTGGCCTTTTCACTTATTGCCTTTTTTACCAGGTCATCTATCTCCTTTAGTTTGCGTGAATCCATTCCGGCCTTTTCGGGAATAGAGTAGCTCAGTCTCCCAAGGGGTTCAGTATCATAACCGTCACCAAGACCAAAACCGGCTGCTGCATTTACAGGCAACCTGCCTCTGGCAGGAATTCCCCCAAAAATCAGTTGCGCAGAGTACTCTTGTGAAGCCTGGTTTTCTTCGTAAGCAACCAAAATAGAATTAACTTTTGAAAGATCATCAAAAAAGGCAAGTCCGTAGGGAGAGGTAAACAGGGTAAGCACCACATTGCTGTGCCGGGCAGAGAGTCTTCTTATAAAATAAGAAGTCTGGGGAGAAATGCCATATTGCCTTGATCTCCGGTTATCGGGAGAATTGATGCCGACAATTACAAGATTATATTTGTCCAGTTCACTGATAACCTGATTGAACTGCTCCAGTGTTGAATATTTACTTATCGTAAAATGTTTCATTGGGGCATAATACCCAAGTGTTTCCTGAAAAACACTCTTTTTTCCATCACCTACTGATACTGTGGCTATGGTAAGTGTGTCGATTTTTTTCAGAGGCAGAAGGTTGTTCCGGTTTTCAACCAGCGTGAGTGAGGCCTTGGTGATCTTTCTTCCGGTTAGCCCTGAACCTGGTTTATTGAGGTCTCTGTAAAGATTACTGATATCTACCTTTTTCCTTTTGTCAAGCCCGAACCAGTATTTGGCCTTAAGAACATTTCTGCATCTTTCATCTATCTCTTCCTGCGATATGAGACCATTTTCCACTGCATCTTCAATTGCTGCAATAGCTTTATCCACGTCGGTAGGAAAAATCAGCACGTCATTGCCTGCAAGAAAAGCCTGGAGCTCCAGTTCACCGGAAGGGAAATAATCACTTACACCTTTCATAACCAGAGCGTCAGTAAAAACCAGTCCCCTAAACCCCATCTCCTCTTTTAATAATCCCTGAACTGCCTTTGATGACAAGGAAGAAGCCAGCATACTTGTGGAATCAATGGCCGGAATATGCAAATGGGCTGTCATAACTCCCCCTAATCCTTTATCTATCAACTCCCTAAAAGGAACAAGCTCAAGAGTATCAAACCTTTTACGATCATGGGTTATTAAAGGAAGAGTATAATGTGAATCCTGGTCAGTGTCTCCGTGACCCGGAAAATGTTTTCCAACCGCCATTACTCCGTTATCCTGAAGACCCTCCATAAATCTGAGCGACTTCTGTGTGACATTCCATTTATCCTCCCCAAAGGAACGGTTGCCAATAACCGGATTACGAGGATTTACATTTATGTCAAGCACAGGGGCAAAGTTGATATGTACCCCCAGTCTCCTCATCTGCCCGGCCAGGTCTGCAGCCATATCATAAATAAGTCCGTCATCCTGTACGGCACCCATTACAAGATGCCTGGGATACACAATAGTACTGTCAAGCCGCATTCCGAGACCCCATTCAGCATCCGTTGCAATCATAAGGGGTGTTTTGGCGATGGACTGGTACCTGTTTGTCATTATTGCCTGCCTTACCGGTCCCCCCCTCATAAAAACCAGTCCACCTACATTATATTCCTTTATAACTCTTTCGATCTCTTCATCCCGTGCGAGTCTGCTGTCAGAGTAAGCATCAACCATAATCAACTGGGCGATTCTTTGCTGCGGTGTGAGAGAATTGAATACTGAATCGACCCAATCAGAGGCGACCTCTTTAAAGGGAGGAGGCACTACTTTAGTTGACTGTGCAGAAACCCTGGTCACAGGCGACTGATTTACAGGCAGAAGAAGTAAAATTAAAATGACGGGGAACAAAAACCGGGACAAAGAGAGCATAATCCAAACCTGATATAGTTATTCAGCCAAATTTATTTAGGAATGATGGGGCCGGCCGGCATCGCATACTCATTATGGGTCCACAGCCCTGTAATCCCCAATAAATACGGAAATATAAGAAAAAAGTTGCGCAACCAAATGTTAAAAAAACAATTTTTCTCTCCTACATTGTTTTGCAGTCATTTTTAGTAAATTTACAGTCTGATTATCTTACAATTCATATTAATAAATACCACTGTTATCATGATAAAGAAAATTACCGGCATCCTGGTGCTGCTATTTGTTTATTCTTTAATAGTCGCTCAGGATGAAGCAAGACTATTGAGATTCCCTGCCATTCACGGCGATAAGATCGTTTTCAGCTATGCAGGAAGCCTTTACACAGTTAAAAGTTCCGGCGGAACAGCCAGGAAACTTACTGGTCATGAAGGTTACGAAATGTTTCCCCGCTTTTCACCTGACGGTAAACATATCGCTTTTACCGGACAGTATGATGGAAACACAGAAGTGTTTATTATACCGGCGGAAGGTGGTGAGCCAAAACGTCTCACTTATACTGCCACCCTGAGCAGGGATGATCTTGGCGACCGTATGGGTCCGAATAATATCGTAATGGGTTGGACTCCTGACGGAAAACAGGTCACTTTCAGGTCAAGGAAAAGATCCTTCAATTCGTTTAAAGGGCAGCTTTATAACATATCTGCCGAAGGAGGGCTGCCCGAGCAGGTTCCACTTTCTGAAGGTGGATTTCTCTCATATTCCCTTGACGGTAAAAAGATTGCATACAACAAGGTATTTCGTGAATTCCGCACATGGAAATACTACAGGGGGGGAATGGCTGATGATATATGGGTTTTTGACATGATATCGCGTACCAACACCAATATAACTAACAGTAAGTCTCAGGATATAATACCCATGTGGATCAGAGACGAGATATATTTCCTCTCTGACCGTGACCGGACAATGAACATGTATGTTTACAATACCAATACCGGGGAGATCGAAAGGGTGACCAGTTTCTCTGAGTTCGACATTAAATTCCCCTCTCTGGGAAGGGAATTCATAGTATTTGAAAACGGCGGCTATATATACAAATTCAATATAAAAACTAAGAATTATGAAAGGGTCCCTATAACGATCAGGGGCGATTTCGTACATGCCCGGGCAGAATGGAAAGACCTTTCAGAATCAGTCCGCTCGGCCGGCACCTCTCCCAATGGCGAGAGACTGGTTATTTCAGCAAGGGGAGAAGTTTTCAATGTCCCTGTAAAAAGCGGGATTACCAGGAACCTTACCCAGACCCCCGGAGTTCATGAAAGAGATGCCAGCTGGTCGCCAAACGGAGAACACATTGCATGGGTGTCAGATAAAAGCGGTGAATTTGAGATATACCTGCAAAAGCATGACGGATCACAACCGCCTGTTCAGATGACCTTTGCCGGCGACACCTATATTTTCAGTTTTAAATGGTCGCCGGACAGCAAAAAAATACTTTACCACGACAAAAAAAACAGGCTGAGAATTCTGGAGGTTGCCACTGGAATGGTCAGAGATGTGGCACATAGCGGAGTGAGTGTTATGTCTGACTACAGCTGGTCGCCTGACAGCCGTTGGATCGCCTATACAAGACCGGAGCAGGGCATGAACGTGATCTGCCTTTATAATGTTCAGACCGGTAGTTCGCATGATGTAACAGAAGGATGGTACGCCTCGGGCAGCCCCACATTCAGCTCAGACGGCAAATACCTGGTCTTCATATCGAGAAGGGATTTTAATCCAATCTACAGTCATACCGAGTGGAACCATGCCTATACTGATATGGCAAGGATATACCTGGCGACGCTTTCCGCAGATACCCCGCATCCATTCGCACCCGAAGATGATAAACTGGAAACGGGGTCCGGCTCTTCACAAGAAGCCGGTACCCGTTCCGGTAGAGGTACGGAAAAACAGGGAGGTACAATAAAGGTTGATCCGGAAGGGATACAAAACAGGATCGTCTCCCTGCCGGTGAAGCCATCAAACTATTTCAGTGTTGCAGCAGTGGAAGACCGGATCTACTATAACGAACGCTCCAGTGCGGCCGGTTCTTCCACCATGAAAATGTACGACCTCAAAACCAGGAAGGAGACCGAGCTTGGCGAGAATATCTTTTTCAGCATATCGGCCAGTAATAAAAAGATGCTGGTCAGGGTCCGTAATAATTTCGCAGTTATAGACCTTCCCTCCTCACCAATAAATATTACCGATCACATCGATCTTTCCGATATGAGAGCATGGGTTGATTACTCAAAGGAATGGCAGCAGATTTATGATGAAAGCTGGCGGCAGATGAGGGACTTTTTCTACGATCCCAATATGCATGGCGTGGACTGGAAAGCGATGTATGAAAAGTATAATGTTCTGATTCCACATGTTAAGCACCGCACCGACCTGACTTACGTCATAGGTGAGCTGATTGCAGAACTCAATGTCAGCCATGCCTATGCTCAAAACGGAGAACGTCCAATGCCGAAGCGTATAAGCACAGGCCTGCTGGGAGCTGAATTAAGCACCCACCAATCGGGATATGTGCAGATAGACCGGATACTTGAGGGTGCAAACTGGAGCAGCGATCTTCGCTCACCCCTTACTGAAATTGGCCTGAACATAAGCAGGGGGGATTTCATACTTGCGGTAAACGGAACCCCTGTAAATGAGGTTAACAATATATACAGTCTGCTTGTAAACACAGCCGGCAACCTGGTCGAGCTCACAGTCAACAACAAGCCGGAAATGGAAGGCAGTCGCAGGATAATAGTCACCCCTGTAGCTGACGAATCAGATCTTTATTATTATAACTGGGTGCAGGACAATATACGTAAAGTTGATCAGGCTACAGGCGGACAGGTCGGGTATCTCCATATACCGGACATGGGTGTTCACGGACTTAATCAGTGGGCCAGGCTTTATTACCCACAGCTTCAGAAACGCGGACTCATAATTGATAACAGGGGTAATGGCGGGGGAAATGTATCTCCCATGATCATTGAACGCCTTCAGCGAACCATGACATTTGCCACTATGCATACAAACAAGACACAGGGTTCGGTCAATCCTGTCGGAACTCATGTGGGACCAAAGGTGGCACTGATTGACAGGTATTCAGCCTCCGACGGGGATCTGTTTCCCTACAGGTTCAGGCATCACAATATCGGAAAGATAATAGGTGTGACAAGCTGGGGTGGAGTTGTCGGTTACAGCGGTGCAATCCCCAGCATGGATGGCGGATCAATCATTACCCCTTCATACGCGCCTTTCGCTGCTGATGGCAGCGGATTCATAATTGAGGGAGAAGGTGTGGAGCCGGATATCTGGATAGATAATGACCCAACAAGGGAGTTCAGAGGAATAGATGACCAGTTGAACAAGGCAATAAAGGTAATTCTGGAAAAGATTGAGGAATGGGACCAGTGGGTTCCTCCGATACCTGATTTCCCCGATAAGAGCAAATAGCAGGTTAAAGGGAAGCAGAGGCTGCAAGTGCCGAAAGTGGTGACTAACGGTTTCTGAGATAATTCTCTATGCTCCGGTCATAAGTCCGCTCAACCTCGGTGCTGAAATAGCAAGCGGGTAGCTGACCCATTCTTCTGTGATAGTGAAGGCAATCGCAGCACATTCCCTTGCGGCTGCAGGAGTAGGTGCAGTTACATATCTGTCTGTTCTTCTCAATCTTGCAATCCATTATTAAACAATTTAAACATTAAGCGTTCAAGCCTGTTATTATACAAAAGAAATAAAAAATCTTCAATTATGGAAATGACAATATCTTTTGAAGATGGGAAAAAGGTAAATGCCGAATACAAAGGCATGCTAATAAAAACCGACCAGACAGTCAAGGCCGGCGGTGAAGGAAGCGCTCCCGAACCATTTACGCTTTTTCTGGCATCGATCGGAACCTGTGCAGGAATTTATGTAAAGTCTTTTTGTGATCAGAGAGGTATACCGGCCGGAGAAATAAAGATTGTTCAGACAATGAATTACAACCACCAAAAAAAACTGATTGACAAAATTAACATAGATATAAAGCTTCCTGAAAGTTTTCCCGAAAAATACAGGGAGGCGGTAATAAAGGCAGCAGACCTCTGTACGGTAAAGAAACACATTGCTTCTCCCCCCTTTATAGAGGTAAAGACAGAAACCCTTTGAAAAAAGTAACGGGTCCGGCACTAATTATCCCGTTAGTATTCAATACCGATAATCTCGAATTCAGTTCGCCTGTTTTCAGCCCTGCCTTCTTCAGTATCATTATCAGCTATTGGCATTGTCTCTCCGAATCCAGCATACCCGATCCTTTTCATATCGATACCTGAGCCTGAAAGATATTCGGCAACAGACTCTGTCCTCCTCTCCGACAGTTCCATGTTATATTTAGGATCGCCAATATTGTCAGTGTGACCATTTATCCTTACCCTGATCTCAGGATTATTATTCAGAAATTCGACAAGCTTTTCAAGCTCTACTATTGATTCGGGCAATAGTTCATAGCTGTCAAATTCAAAAAAGATATTTCGCAGAATGGTCTTTTCACCCTCCTTTATGGGATGCAATGGTACATCCTTCAGAAATGGGTCAGTCTGATGTGCAAAGCCGCTAAGGGAAAAATGATCAGAGTAGAACAGGTATCCGCTTCCCGACACATTCAACGCATAATCCCTCCCGGTGGCAATTGGCACCAGGAACTCACCTGTAACAGGGTCGGACCAGGACTGAATGACGGTTTCAGCGGTAAGCAGGTCAATAAGTTCAAAACTGGCATACAGCCTTCTACGGGTAGAGGCATCATAAACAGTTCCTTTCATATAGGAAACCTCCATTGGACGGACCGTTTCATGAAGTTCAAATGAGTATATATCACGTACCTCTCCGGTCAGTCGGTCAGATGCGAAATATCCCCGGTCACCGCGTGCGTTCACTATAAGACCAATTTCATCATGATGGGTATTTAACGGATAACCCAGGTTTTCAGGCTTGCCCCATTCACCATCATCATTTCTGCGGGTAACAAAAAGATCATACCCCCCCATTCCTGTATGACCATCGGATGAAAAATATAATGTCCTGTTGTCAGGATGGATGAAAGGTGACATCTCATTACCATCAGTATTTATTATTTCGCCGAGGTTAACAGGATCTCCCCAATTTCCATCTGATGCAATCTGCGAATACCAAATATCCATTTTACCTTGTCCTCCCTGCCGGTTACTGGCAAAATAGAGAACTTTTCCATCTGGTGAGACAGAGGGCTGAGCCTCCCATGAAGCAGTATTAACAGGAGAACCAAGGTTGACCGGTTCGCCCCACCTGTCACCCTGTCTTTCAGCAAAATAAATGTCACAGCTACCCAAACCATCCTCCCTGTTACAGGCGGTAAAGAAAATCAGCCTTCCGTCAGCCGTTACGGAGGGAGCACCTTCATTTAGTTCAGAATTCAGCGGGGGACCAATGTTTCTGGCAACACTCCATTCACCGTTAATATTGTAACTCACATAAAAATCCTCCCGTAAATTTCCGGGAAACCTTCTCCCGGCGGGGTTCCGTTTTATCTGCCTGGTAAATATCATAGTCTGCTCATCTGCAGTCACCGTAGGCCAGTACTCATCATCACCGGTGTTGATTGCAGGCCCGATACTGACAGGATCAAACGGAACCGGGTTTTCCATTGCATTGATAGCAAAATCACAGTTCTTTATCTTCCGGTCAGCTAAACGATGATACCTTTCAGATACACCCGGATGAGATGAAAGTACGATAAAGGAATTCCGCGCATCCTCATATTCGCCTACTGCCATCCATGAATTACCCAGATTTAACCAGGCAAGCGGATAGAAGTCCGGATCGAGACTGACAGCATCTTCAAAAAAACCGGCAGCTTTGCGATATTCTCCCATATCGAAACAGACATCACCAGCAAGGAGATAGGCCTCATGAAAATTCCTGTCCGCCGAAATAGCTCTTTTAAAAAGATCAAGAGCCTCCTGATAATTGAGAAGGTCATACTGTTGCAATCCTGAACGAAAAAATCTTGCAGCACGGTTACTCCCGGTAGATAGCTCCTGGGAAAATGACCCACTGGTAATTGCAAATATCAACAAAAACAAACAAAACCGTTGCATAAACTTGATTTATCTCTACAGGAATCAGGGAATACGCATAAACTTATGAGCCTGCAGTGAAATTTGCCATACCGGGTTTTTCTTAACATACTCTATAACGACTGAAACAACCTTTTGGTATCTGCTCCATTCCGGTTGCAGATATAGCATACAGTCCTTACTGACCTTAAGGGCATTTTCCTCAGCCCAGGCCAGATCGGTGCTATCTGATACAATCACCTTAAGTTCATTCGCTATTGTTAAAATATCAGGCAGGGGTGGATTCTGTTTTTTGGGAGAAAGGCATATCCAGTCCCATTCCCCGGTAATGGGATAAGCACCTGAAGTTTCAATAAATGTCTTCAGCCCTTTATCCCTGAGATTCCGGGAAAGATATCCAAGTGGATAAGAAGTTGGTTCGCCGCCGGTAACAACAACTGACATAGCAGGAAATGACAAAGCTCTGTTAATTATTTCATCCGTATTAACCAGTGGATGCATGTGCCTGTTCCATGTGAATTTGGCATCACACCAGCAACAACCAATATCGCACCCCCCCAGACGTATGAAATAGGCAGCCTTTCCGGTATGAAAACCTTCTCCCTGAATAGTATAAAAATCCTCTACCAGGGGCAGTTTCCTTCCACCTTTGAACAAGTCATCCATCTAATAAGTTTTGTCCAGGTAAAATTAGTGGAAATTTACCATAAAATATCAGGAGTAGGAATTGCAGAATTATACACCTGATATTTCAGGTTTAAAATGAAGTCAGTTTTTGCTGAATCCGAAGGCTTCAAGCATTTTATCAAAAACACCCGTATTCTCATATATCCCATTGAAGTTCTCAGCACCAGGACCCCACGCAAATACAGGCTGTATAAGTCCGGTATGTCCGCCGGTTGTCCAGCCTGCCGTTATCTCGCGTGTTTCTGGATCAAAACCGTGGATTGCCATCCCGCCGGTATCATGATCGCTTGTTACAATGACAAGTGTTTCACCATCCTTTCTTGCAAATTCGAGAGCCTTACCAACAGCCCTGTCAAAATCAATCATTTCATCTACGATATAATCAACATCGTTGGCGTGGCCACCCCAGTCTATCTGGGCACCCTCCACCATAAGGAAAAAACCTTTCCGGTTTTGGTTGAGAATGTTGATTGTAAGCCCGGTAGCATCAGGAAGCATATTGCCCCTGTTTTCAGAGTACCTTGGAGGATGCCCTTCGGCAACAAGGCCTGCAAGCCTTCCGGAGCTTACGCCCATTACCTCATCCATACTACTGGCAATCTGGTAACCTGCCGACGCAAGCTCATCGAGAAGGTTACGCCCATCGTCTCTGTTTTCAAAATGGTTGCGTCCTCCCCCGATAAAAACATCAACACCGGAATAGAGATAATCGAGAGCTATGGCTTCTGCCATATTCCTGCTGGGCTGATGTGCAATAAATGCTGCAGGCGTGGCATGCGTTACTGCGCAACTAACAACTATACCGGTTGACAGGCCGTTGTCAGATGCAATATGTAAAATACTCCTGACCGGGTTCTGGTCAGGGTCCATCCCTATATAGCCATTATTCGTTTTCACTCCTGTGGCGAGAGCTGTTCCGGCAGCACCGGAATCGGTAACAAACCTGTTAGCCGAGGATGTTTTAATAAACCCGATGTGCCTGAATTGTTCAAGATTCAAAGGGTTTTCACTGGCCAGCATACCTGCCTGAAAATGGGCAAAGCTCATACCGTCACCGATTAACAAAATGATATTTCTGGGCTTTGAATCTTCCCCGGTGCTACAGGATCCGGTAAAAATGAGAAAAAACAATGTCATTAAAAAAAGACCTGATCTTTTCATAGTTAGCAACTTATCATTTAATTATTAATATATATTCATGATTACAGACAAAAATATCAATAAAACAGAAAAAGCAGATTAATAAATTGTTAAATAATTATTAATTCCCAAATAACCTTCAGCATAGTTATAAAAGTTCCTGTCAGCCGGTCAGAATCAGACCATCAGAATCATATTATCATGCCTGCACCAACTGTTTCGTTGGTGGCCTCATCTATAAGGATCAGGCTGCCGGTTGTCCTGTTCAGGCGGTAGGGATCAAAAAAAAGCGGTTTGGTGGTCCTGATGCTGATGCATCCAATATCATTCAGGCCAATTTCCCTGTTCTCGTAATCCTGTTCTAATGTATTAATATTCATCTTATAATCGACCTCCTTTACAATGCAACGCACATCCCTGGTGGTATGTTTAACAGCATATTTGCCGTTTAGCAGCATCGGTTTCTTATTCAGCCAGCAAATCATAAGCCGGATATCCTGTTCACACAGGGGACCGTTTTTTACCCCTGTAAGCATATCTCCGCGGCTTATGTCCAGGTCATCCTCGAGTGTAATTGAAACGGATTGAGGAGCGAAAGCAGCATCGAGGCTTGAGTTAAACATATCAATACTTTTAATCTTCGAAACCAGTCCTGATGGCAGAACCTTAACCCTGTCACCCCGCTTCATTATCCCCCCGGCGAGTCTGCCGGCATATCCCCTGTAATCATGAAACTGATCGGACTGGGGTCGGATAACGTACTGAACGGGAAATCTCACATCCACAAGATTCAGATCACCTGCTATATGAATATTCTCAAGAAGATACATCAGGGTCGGACCCTCATACCACCCGGTATTCAGTGACCGTTCTACAACATTGTCGCCAAATTTTGCACTTATGGGAACAAATCTGACATCCTTTATATCCAACTTTCCTGCAAATTTAAGAAACTGACCCCTGATCTGTTCAAAAACCTTCTGGCTGTATCCAACCAGGTCCATTTTGTTAACACAGATCACAACATGAGGGATCTGCAGCAGTGAGGCTATATATGCATGTCGAAGAGTCTGTTCTATAACTCCATGGCGCGAATCAACCAGAATTAAAGCCAGGTTTGCAGTTGAGGCTCCTGTCACCATATTCCGGGTATATTGAATATGGCCCGGAGTGTCGGCAATTATGAATTTACGTTTTGGAGTAGCAAAGTACCTGTAGGCAACATCAATGGTGATGCCCTGCTCCCGCTCTGCCCTCAGTCCGTCAGTAAGCAATGCCAGGTTAACTCCCTCATCACCTTTTCGGATGCTGGCAGAGGTTATTGCCTCCATCTGGTCTTCAAATATAGCTTTGCTATCGAACAGAAGCCGGCCAATAAGGGTGCTTTTTCCGTCATCCACACTTCCCGCTGTGGTGAAGCGCATGAGTTCCATATCAAGATATCCGGGTGCAGATTCAGTCATCAGAAATACCCCTCCTTTTTCCTGTCTTCCATCGCTGCATCCGAACGTTTATCATCATAACGCCCCCCCCTCTCAGTGACCCGTGTGGCAGCGATCTCCACTATAATATCTTCAACGGTATTGGCAGTGGACAGGGTCAGCCCGGTACAGGTGATATCTCCGATAGTACGACAACGGACATCCCTTACCTCAACCTTCTCACTGTCCCTTAACTGAATAAAAGGGGCCCAGGCAAGCCAGACACCATCACGCTTAAACACTTTTCTTTTATGGGTAAAGTAGAGGCAGGGTAATTCAATGCTTTCCATAAATATATATTGCCATACATCCAGTTCAGTCCAGTTGCTGATGGGAAAAACCCGGAAATGTTCACCCATCAGTTTACGTCCGTTGAAAATGTTCCAGAGCTCAGGTCGCTGGTTCTTAGGATCCCACTGGCCAAATTCATCCCGATGAGAAAAGAACCTCTCCTTTGCCCGGGCTTTCTCCTCATCCCTGCGTCCTCCACCCAGGGCACAGTCAAATTTGTGCTCCTCTATTGCATCAAGCAAGGTAACGGTCTGTAATACATTACGGCTGGCATTAACGCCTTTCTCCTCAACGACCCTGCCGTTATTTATCGAATCCTGAACCAACCTCGCAATACATGAAGCACCTGTTTTTTCCATCAGATCATCACGAAAATCAAGGGTTTCCTGGAAGTTATGCCCCGTATCAATATGAAGCATAGGGAAAGGCACCTTTGCGGGCCAGAATGCCTTCCTGGCAAGGTGAAACAGTACAATTGAATCCTTCCCCCCTGAAAAGAGGAGAGTCGGACGCTCGAACTGTGCCGCCACTTCCCTTATTACAAAAATCGATTCAGACTCCAGTTCACGAAGATGATTAACCTTTAGCTCCTCCATAAAAACTAATTACCATGAACAGCTTTGCCTGCTCAAGACACCTGGCTACAAAAACAGTTTCTGTTAAATTATGATAAGCTACAAATGTACATAAAATTTTTTCTGCGTAAAATTACACACAGACGAATGAAAAAAATTGACTTCGTCGACTATGCATGTATTATTCAGTTCTTTTTGAATTGTTAACCTGATGTATAATTCATGTGAAAACGAAGTGTTTCCGACTGTGAAACATTTACTTACGGGGATATTCTACTGTTAACAACACTTATTATCTCCTTTTCAGACTCAATTGTTTTTCTTTCGATTTCTTCTGCCTTTGCCAACAGTGAATCGACATATTCCCTGTCCTCAAGTCCCCCCACATTAATACGAACATTCAATAATGCACCCATTACGCAGGACCTGATTGCCAGTGCTCCCACCCCCGCATCAGTGACCGAATTGGGGTTTCCATACTCAGCCATTGCCCTGACCACCTCAAGTGATTTATAAGCTGTCTCCATAATACGATAGGGAACCTCCGCCGCATATCTGGTTGCATCCTGAACAGCCTTATTTCGAAGCGATTTATCCTCTTCCGTTGTTTTAGGCATGGAATAGGCATCCATAATGGCATTGAATGCACTGGTATCCTCATCAATAAGAAACATCAGCTCTTCCTGATATGACCGGCCCTTTTCGGCCCAAACGGAGAACTCCTCCCATCTGTCGTCCCATCCCCTTTTATGCGACGATATGTTGGCCACCATTGTCCCCAGTGCAACCCCAAGGGCGCCCATGCAGGCCGATACGGATCCCCCACCGGGTGCAGCAGACTCTGAAGAAGTCTCATCTGCAAAGCCTGTCAGGGTCATATCCACAAGTTTCTTTTTACCCTTACCTTCCAGCACATACTCAATTATCTTCTCTTCAGGTTTGAAGGGATAAAGATCATCAAGCCCCATTGATTTCACAGCGATCCTGATTAGCTCCCTTTCCGGTAAACCGGATGAGCGTTGCTGTTTTTTCAGGAAATACCTGCCGGCATCCAGCATAGCCCTGAGAGGAATAAGGCCCACGATCTCCGATCCGGTAACCCTCACACCCCTGGTCTCAGCCTTTTTAAATGCCTCGTCATATGCAATGTGAACCGGGGTGATGCTTATGTTTGTCAGGTTAAGGGATACCTGGGCAATTCCAAGCTCATCAATAAACCAACCAATACCCTTTACCGCCTTAAGTGAACCGGGAATCATTACCGGATTGCCGTTCTCATCCCTTACTACTTCACCGGTAAGGGGATTTCCCTTTCGCTTAACCCTCCCTTTTTCACGAATATCAAAGGCAATGGCATTTGCACGGCGGGTAGAGGTGGTATTCAGATTTATATTATAGGCAACCAGGAAATCACGGGCCCCAACGGCAATAGCACCAGAGCGGGCATTGAACTCTGCTTTGCCGAAATCCGGCTTCCACTCCTCCCTGCCAAGCTTCTCTGCCAGACCCTCATATTCGCCGGAGCGGCACCAGGCCAGGTTTTTACGTTTTTCGTCAAATGCAGCATTTTCATAACAGTAAACAGGTATACCAAGTTCTTCACCTATCCTTTCTGCCAGCTTACGCGCATATTCAACAGTCTCTTCCATGCTGATACCGGCAACGGGTACAAGAGGACAGACATCAGTGGCACCGAACCTGGGGTGGGCACCCCTGTGCTTTCGCATATCAATTAGTCCGGAAGCCATTTTCACTGCCTTGAAAGCTGCCTCCATAACCTCCTCAGGGGTTCCTGCAAATGTAACAACGGTCCGGTTAGTGGCCTTTCCCGGATCAACATCAAGTAAACTGACTCCTTCAACAGATTCAATCTCATCGGTGATCTGTTTAATAATACCCATATCGTTCCCCTCGCTGAAATTGGGAACACATTCAATTAATTGCTTCTGCATAATAATTTTGTTTTATTTTAAGATCTTTCAGATGTTCATAAAAATTATTTTACCTTCATTGAGAAATTTTATTATGTACAAATCAAGTTAATCTAATTAATTAAAGTTTCGCACTTGTTATAAAATCACATGACTTCAAGCAAATATAAGAAGAACATCTTGACAGGCACTCCGTTATATTCTTTCTCGCTATACCGGCCCGCCTTGGGAAGGTCACTGTCAACGAATGTACACTCTTTATTCCCAGAAAGGGAAGACTGATCAGACAGGAAAACACCGACTCGAAGCTGTAACCTCTTTGCTTAAATGGATTTAAATGCTTACACACGGCCGAGATTGAAAAACATGTCAATGAACTTAAAATAAAATCCGGCTCAAGCCTCCTGGGGGTAAAACCGTTTTATAATTCTGAAATCTTATTTATATCTTTACTCTGCAGCATAGTATATTGTTTTAGTAGACACCGTTAATATACTAATATTCTCTATATTAATATAAATGCCATGCTGCTTTTTTATCTTTTTATGGTGTGTACATTTTCACCCAGTAATCGTGCAAGTTCATTGTAGGAAACTTCATTTCCTAACTGAAGTGCAAGTGCCTTTAGCAATTTAAAAATGAGGTCGGACCGTTTTAAATTGTCAAGCTGAAGTACATCTTTGAAAAGATAGGTTGACGCGATATTCTGCAACTCTTCTGTTGCTTCATCTTCTGAACGGCCAAAAACTTCCGGATACAATCCGAAATGTAATATATTGCATATTTTAGCATCCAACTCAATAAAGCTGTAGCTTTGGCGAAGTTCTTCCAGTGAAAAGGGATACAGAAGGTAAAACCGTGATCTTCCCGTGAGCGGTTCCGATAGTTTATTTGATAATTCAAAAGATGATGAGCCTGTTGCTATTACTTGAACTCCCTTAAAAGTATCTGCTAATTTATGAAGTTTGCTTCACAAATTTACATAAATAATTGAACTTAATACCAAATTTTTGTGAGTTATAATATTCCCTGGCGACGGGTAGAATAAACACATACAGTCCTTGCTTATATTCAATCCAGTTATAAATTAGGGGGGGGGTAAAAAGGGGGAAATATTTTTTGTATTTCAAATGGGAATAATATAACTTGTTTTTCGATATCATATCCTTTTCGTTGATATCTCATATTTGAGATAACCAAGAAAAGCACTTCAATAATAAAAGACCCTGTGCATCTCTTCTGTTTTTCATTCTAAAAAAGAAAAGGAGGTAATGTGACAAAGACACCAAAATGAAAACAATTATCTTAAATGTTATTTTAACACTCATGGTAGGCTTTTCAGCCTTTTGTCAATTGAAATTAAATGAAACTGGTCGTGTGGGCATAGGAGGCGAGCCTGCAGATGATTGCGCAGCAAAAGTCACAAAATGCTTGACCGGGTTGGGGAACAACTACGGCATTACTGCACTTTTTGCTCCTGGTTCGACAAGTAACATGTTATATGCAACTTCTTCCTCTAGCTACAGATCCACAGCTGCCAGTCAGGGCCGTACAACTGGGATATTAGGTATTGCAGGAAATGCAACCTATGGTTGGAACTATGGGGTGTATGGTCGGATATTAGGTTCCCAGGGTGGAGCTGCAATTTTTGGTACTATACCAGGTAGAGGACAAATTAATGTAGGCAGTATTTATGCGGGCTACTTTCGCGGAAATGTAAAAGTGGAAGATGTCCTTTATGTCAATACAACAATATATCCCTCAGATATTACCCGGAAAAAGGATATCAGGGAATTTGAAAACAACATACTTGATAAGCTGATGCAATTAAACCCTATACGTTATAGATTGAAATCTCCCTTGGAGCTGGGCCTAATTGGTCCAGAGGTTACAGATACCATGAGTACGCCCTTGAGTTTGACAGACCGGGAGGCTGAAATATATAACCGTGAACGTTTTGGACTATCTGCGCAGGAGGTTCAAAAGCAATTTCCTGAAATTGTTATTGAAGGAGATGATGGTTTTCTCGGGATAGATTATACCGAGCTAATCCCAATTTTAATCGAAGCTCTGAAGGATCAACAACGGCAAATAAATGATTTGCAAAATAATGGTGGAAAAGCAGGTTTTAACATCAAGTCTTTAAATGAAGTAACTTCAGGGACCGCTTCCGCGGATGACGATATTCTGCAAAATACCACACTTTACCAAAACAACCCCAACCCCTTCAATCAAGTTACCACAATCAGGTTTGTAATACCCGAGAAAGTTAACCAGGCAATGCTGTACATATACAATATGCAAGGGATGCAGATACAAAGTCATAAGATCAGTGATCGTGGACATTCAGCCCTGGAAATCCAGGGAGCTGTTTTAAACCCCGGAATGTACCTTTACACGCTTATTGCCGACGGAAGGGCCATTGACACAAAAAGAATGATTTTGACTGATAATTAAATATATGACTAATTTATAGATAATTCCAAAAAATACCATATTACTTGAGTGGTATTAATAACTCTGGATAATTATGCCCATATTATCTAATCATGTATTTGTAACCCACTATTAAGCAAACTGCTAACCATATTTAATAAGAAAAACAAAACACGATGAAACGAATAATCATTTTAACTTTGATCTCTTGGTCATCTAACATCTACTCCCAACCATGCGCGGGACAGACAATATTTCTAACCGAACCTTTTCAATGCAATTTAAATCCATGGGTGCTTGTATTCGAAGATAACTTTGATGGGAATAGTTTAGATTTAACGAAATGGGAATATGGACCAAAACGGATTAGGATTTGTAATAACGAACAACAGTATTATACGAGTGGCAATAATATCGAAGTAAGTAATGGGAGTTTAAAACTAATAGCCAAAGAGGAGGTTCTATTTGCAAAGGTATACCATTGGAAGCCGGAAAATGAACATCTATATTGTAATGGGAATTTTCGGGGTATAAACGCTAGATGGTTTAATTATACCTCAGCTAATATCCAGTCTATAAAAAAATTTCCACATGGAAGATTTGAAGCCAAGATTAAAATTCCAAAAGGCAGAGGATTCTGGCCAGCATTCTGGACATACGCAGGTAATCCTGTTTATAACGAAATAGATATTTTAGAATTTTGGGGTATCCCTCCAACACAGTCTACTCGTCATAGAATGAATATCCATTACGACTACGGAGATGGCAGAAAGGATTGTGCAACCAATTATAACGGCACTGATTTTTCTCAGGATTTCCATATATTTGGTTTAATATGGGATGAAAATAAAATTGAATGGTTTGTTGATGGGGTAATCAAAAGAACAGATACGAGATTATATTCTACAATTGGACAACCTGTTACAGTCTGTCCGATTCCACATGGATTCTATGTGATGAATAAAATATACACCATGGATCCAATGCGTATTATTCTAAATTTAGCGATCCGGGGTGACGAGGAGGATGATGGACCAGATTCATCAACCCCATTTCCCAGTCAAATGGAAGTGGAGTGGGTTAGATATTATCAAAGACATTCATGCCAGGATATTAGCATAATCGATGCCACACAGTATCCACTTGATAATACCGTTTTTAATGTAATTGTTGGTGATAACATTAACATTCATTGCAACTATATCATTCAATCAGGCCAACAACTTGATATTATTGCTAAATCCAGCATCACCCTTGGTCCTGGTTTTATTGCAGAATCAGGATCAACATTTAGTGCAAGAATGGAACCAACTGTTTGCGGTTCGAATTGAATGTTCCAATAATGGAAAAATTACAATACCAGTATATTATGGCATACTTAAAAATCAGAAAGATAGTATTTTGCATTGTACTTTTTATTTTGGGATTTCAGGTATCCGGCAAAGGAAAAGATCATTATTCCATTGAACTTGATGCAAATTATTTTCATTATTACTTTTCAGGAAACAGTACTAACAATTTCAACTATGGCTTTTCATTACTGGGATCAAAATACATGCATAGATTAAAGGTGAGTTTGGGCATCAACTACTCTACAAGGTTCTACGAAAATCCTGGCTCGGCTTTCCATTTCGAGAAGAAACTTGATTATAAGATTGATTATATAAATATTCCGGTAATCTTCAATGTTGAAATAATATCATATGAACCCTATAGGTTTAGCATTCTAACAGGTCTGATTTTGACACATGTAATTGAACACAGGATTGATATACATTATTTAAACTATTATGAACCATACACCATAAACATTGACGACAACGCTGCAGGTTCAACTCTGACCTATGGAATTACACTCTCCTGGGCTATGAATAATAATTTCTCTCTCAATCTCTCTCCATCAGGTTTCTATATTATCAATCCTTATCAGGAATATAATCCCAGGGATCACTATCGAACAAT
>SLKJ01000076.1 GCA_007134675.1 Bacteroidales bacterium | reverse complement strand
GAAGCAAGATGCCTCAGAAATGGTGGCGCAGGACAGCAGACCATTTCATATTCTGGGGCAGCCTTCTGCCTGCGCTTCTCTGGGGAGTCGCATTCACAAACATTGTTCAGGGTTTGCCCATCGGGGCAGATAAAAATTTTACCGGCAACCTGATCGAGATCCTTAACCCGTATGCCCTGCTGGGTGGTGTGGTTGTGGTCCTTATATTCGTGCTGCACGGTGCGCTGTTCCTCAGCCTCCGGACCACCGGCGACCTCAGGGAACGGGCTGAGAAAATCGCAGTCAGGTTGTGGCTGCCTATAGGACTGATTACTGCATTCTTTGCCGTGCTGGGTTACTGGAATACTGTGCTGTTTGAGGGACTGGGACTTGTACCGGGTACTTTCCCAACCCTTGCTATCCTTTGCTTTATTGCCTGTTTTTTCTTTATGAAACAGAAAATGCAGGGTTATGCCTTTGCTTTTATAGCAGCAACCATTTTATTGGGTACCGCCGTTGTGTTTTACGGTCTGTATCCGAATGTAATGCCCTCGTCACTCGATACAGCATACAACCTGACGGTCCACAACGCCTCTTCCAGCCAGTATACACTTAAGGTGATGAGTATTGTTGCCCTGTTTTTTGTCCCGATAGTACTGGCATACCAGGGCTGGAGCTATTATGTATTCAGCAGGCGCATAACCCGGGAGTCAATACCGAAGGAGTAAAAACAGATATGCCTCACATATAAGGTGAAACCAGCAGAAGCTAAAACCTTTATCAACACCGGAATGAACATACACCGCAGGCTTCTGGGGCTGGCATCATCAGTTCATGGATTCTTTCCCGTTACGGCTCTCACAAGTCTGGTGATAGCTGGTACTGTAATTGCACAGATGTACCTGCTTAGCACCATAATCGCCCGGCTTTTCATATTATCAGCAACCCCATCGCCCCTGATCTTAATGCTCCTGGCAGCCTCTATCATCGTCAGAGGTCTGCTCGTCTGGATAAGAGAAAGACATGCTCAGCAACAAACGGTAAATATCAAATCCTCAATCCGCAGGGACCTGTACACCAGGATACTGAAATCGGTGCCCTTGTTTTCAGTGACCGGCAGGCATGGCGAACTTATTGCCTCAATAACCGATGGTGTTGATAAGCTGGATGACTATTTCACAAGATATATTCCGTCGCTTGTGCATACAGCAATATTACCATCTGCAATAATTATATTTACCCTTGGACTTGACTGGATCAGCGGACTGATACTAATGCTTACCGCCCCGCTTATCATCTTCTTCATGTGGCTGATAGGGACCTATGCAAAGAAGCTTACCCAAAAACAATGGAGCGCCCTCAGCACCCTCTCTTCCCATTTTCTGGATGTATTGCTGGGATTGAAAACTTTAAAGATATTCGGTGCAAACAAAAAGGAGGCTGCAGGGGTAATTGAAAACAGTGACCGTTTCCGCCAGGTCACAATGAGTGTCCTTAAGGTGGCATTCCTCTCAGCCTTTGTCCTCGAGCTGGCAGCCAGCATCAGCATAGCCATGGTTGCCCTGCAGGTTGGGATAAGGCTTATCGAGGGGATGATCAGTTATGGCCACGGTCTCTTTATACTATTCCTGGCCGCGGAGTTCTATATGCCCTTCAGGGTTCTTGGTCAGCATCACCATGCAGGGATGGAGGGCATTGCAGCAGCAACAGCCCTGTTTGATCTAAAGGACAGAACCGGCAGTCCTCGTGCCATTTCCCGGCAGCCGTCCTCTATACAGCCGGGCAGACAGCAGATAGAATTCCGGGGAGCTGGTTACACCTATCCCGGATCACCGGAACCAGCACTGAAAGAAATCAACTGTCTGCTCCGGCCTGATACCATTACAGCGGTGGCCGGGCCAAGCGGATCAGGCAAGACAACCCTTGCACTCATTCTGCTGGGCTTTTTAAAGCCGGAAATAGGACAGGTGATGGTAAACGGGAAACCTCTTGAACCTGCAGATATTGAAAAGTGGTGGGAACTTGTGGCATATGTGCCTCAGCATCCTCATTTCTTCAACGGGACAGTTCTCGATAACCTTCTGATGGCGGACAACCGGGCAGAAATGAAAAAGGTTGCTTCGGCAGCAAAAAGAGCAGGTGCACACCATTTTATTGAGCAGCTCCCGGAAGGATATGATACAATCCTGAGCGACAATGCTGCCCGGCTTAGCAGTGGCGAGAGACAGAGACTGGCAGTTGCCAGGGCCTTTCTAAAGGATTCTCCAGTCCTGGTTATGGATGAACCTACCTCAAACCTTGATCCTGAAAGTGAACAGTACATTTCTTCTGCTATGGAGGAACTGGCGGAGGGCCGCACAACACTGATAATTGCCCACCGGCTCAACACGGTTCGCCGGGCTGCAAATATCCTTGTCCTCGACCGGGGCAGAATAGCTGAAAGCGGTAGTCACAATAAGCTCCTTGACAAAAAAGGAATCTATCACGGGTTTCTTGAGAGACTGGGACTTCAAAACGGGACTCTGCCATGAAAGGAAGGCTAATTTCACTGTTGCGAAAACAAAGACTGAGGTTTGCCGGCGGACTGTTGCTGGGTGCGGCAACCATCATTGCCGGTATAGGGCTTATGAGCTCATCAGGGTACCTTATCACCCGGGCAGCAGAACGCCCTATGATAGTTGACCTTTTCATGGTGACTGCGGCTGTAAGGTTCTTCGGCATATCACGGGCGGTGGTGCGCTATTTTGAGAGACTTGTTTCTCACGATCTGGTTTTCAGGATACTGGTTACGGTACGCGCCATGGTATACCGCAAACTTGATGCGGCTCCACTGAAATGGATAATGGGCAGGAGACCCGGAGACCTGCTTGCCAGGCTGGTAACTGATATTGAAACACTTCAGAGCTTCTATCTGCGTATCATCTCGCCATCGGTAGTGGCAGCCGTGATCTCCATAATCACCTGTTCAGCCCTGTTTTTCTTTGATGCAGCACTTGCGGGGGCGACACTGTTTTTCCTGCTTATAAGCGGCCTGGTTGCTCCCTGGCTTGCTGTCAACCTGGCAAGAGGGAGGGGTAAAAAAGATATCATAACAAGAGCAGAAATTAAGGTTTTCCTTGTTGACCGGATACAGGGCATGCAGGATCTCCTGCTGCTCGGACAAAAAAAGAGGTCTGAAAAGGAATTTGCCTCAATGCAGAACAAGCTTGATGATCTGCAGTCGGCGAATGCCGGAACGACAGGCCTGCTGGAGGGTTTAAACATCATATTTTCTAATATGGCCATGTTTACTTCGCTTGTTATCGCCATCCCCCTTGTTATTTCCGGAGAGATAGAGGGTGTTATGCTGGCCGCACTAACCCTTGGTGTCCTGAGCAGCTTCGAGTCCGTACAATACCTCGCGGCTGCATACCTCCACCTGGAGACCTCCGGGGAAGCTGCAGGCAGGTTGTTTTCCATTACTGACAGGGACGGGGAAGAGGTGACGTCGGGGAGCGACATTCCGGAGGGACCCCGGAATATCTGTTTCAGAAATGTTGCCTTCTCATACCTGGAAGAACATATAGCCGTGGAGGATATAAACTTCTCTCTTGAAATGTGCTCAGCAACGGCTATAGCCGGACCAAGCGGAAGCGGAAAAAGTACGCTGGTAAACCTTCTGCTGCGTTTCTGGGAACCCGACAAGGGCTGCATACTCTTTGGAGATAAAGATATCCGGATGTTTGACCCGGATCTTTACAGATCACTCTTTATGGTAGTTTCGCAGGATGAATTCATCTTCAACCGTTCGCTGAGGGAAAATCTTTTAATAGCCAAACCGGATGCGGACGACGATGAGCTGGTTCAATGCCTTGAAAAGGCAGGGCTCGGTTCGTTTGCTGCCAATCTTGATATGCAGGCCGGCGACCGCGGCATGAGGCTCTCGGGAGGAGAAAGACAATTGTTTGCGCTTGCGCGGGCATTGCTGAAGGACTCTCCGGTATGGATCATGGATGAACCAACAGCTCATATGGACGCAAATACCGAGCGCAGGGTCCTGGACACAATCTGGTCGGCAGCAGGCAACCGGACCCTTCTGCTGATCACGCACAGGCTTGTCGACATGGACAGGATGGACCGTATCATTGTTATCGACAAGGGCAGGATAACGGGAAGCGGCACCCATAGCGGACTTCTCAGAAACAACCCGCTGTATGCAGGCATGTTCAGGTTGCAGTCGCAGGTGATAGAAGGCCTGTAGCAGTAATTTTGACCTAACCTTCCGATATGTTTTGACCTGAAAAAATAAATGATAGGGATAACATTATCGGGTAGTAATTGCCGTCGATATCAGCAACACCTTCCGGTGTTCTGAATGACATGGTGCTACCGTATGCTGCACCCTTTTTGTTTGATGCATAAGACCTTGCAAAATATTCAGTATCGGGAATCAGTCCGGTAATGGTGCTTGTATAGCTACCCGCACCCGTACCGTCGACGATTTTGCTATCCTTTACAGTCGGGCGTGGACTGGTGCTCCAGCAAACCCCACGGGCATTTATTAAACTGCCGCCATCATCTGAAATCAATCAATTAAAATTCATTTCATTAAGCAATTTAAGTAAAATTATCCTTTTGACAGGAGCTCTGGTGATATTAAGCTTCTCATTCATCTTTTAGGTATACATTCTTTTGCCTTAACTTTTTGGTCGAAATATGCGGAAAGCTTGATACAGAACTTGCAAGTCCATCTGCCTCATAAACAATTCTTGAATCTCCAACATTCATATACCTATTATTTAAATCATTATCCTTTTCTAGTATTATAAAACCCTTTTCAAAATTGAGTATGCCATCTTGACTGATCGAGCCTGAATAAATATCTGCTGATTTTATGTATACTTCATGGTCATCCTCTGAAATATGACTGTCAGTTTCACAATATATTGAGAAATTAGTACCATCACCCGAGATAAATGCTCCCGTACCAAAAGCTACAGCCCTATCTGATTTAGAATTGACCTCTATTTGAAGATTAGGAGTCTGATTTGCAAACTGATAGCTATAATTTACATACTGAAGACTTGTTTCCTTGTTTGTCCAGCTATCAACATAATAATTGCCGGTAACATCAGGGGGATCAAATCCCTTATGTATTTCCATACCTCTGTCTTGTAATATGTCAATGAATTCCTGATTAAGAAATTCGTTGACCTCCAATGGGACATCATTAATGAAATTTTCACAATCATCACTATCATAAATAATCTCAAATACAGCAAAGAGGTTTTTTATATGAGAAAACCTGTTCTTTTTTTCAAATGGTATAACCTTAACAACCAGTTTTTTATCTATAATATCATCTACAATTACTCCCCATTCACGCACAGCTGTACCAATTATTCTATCCATAAGCGCCTTTTTTCCAATTTTTTCAGCCGAACCCAAAATTTCATGCATTGTAACTGCTTTCCCGGCCCCGGCTAAACTGAAAATAATACTGGTTGCATTTGTTGCAATTTTCCCCCTTGCCATAACAAGGTCCGCAATTTGACTAAATGTTTTGCAGTATAATATATATTCTGTATTTGCTTCAAGAACATCCGTTTTATAGAAAGTCTCAATTTTATAGGTGTTAGTAATGAGCCCTACCTGGGATGCAGCTAAAGATCCGACTGTTATCAATAAGGCAATGGATGCTACTGTAATACTTTTTGTTTTTACCTCATCAGAATTTGCAAGTAGGTCATCTTTATGAATGGAAGTTAAATTTTGAGAAAAATTCCTCAGCTCCATAGGTGTCCCGTACAATATTGAACTTGTATGCTGACCAGAAGGATCTGTAATATATATTAGAGACTTGCCTCTAATCTCAACATAAAGAACATTTGCATTCGGAACTGGTTTACCATTCTCATCAACTACCTTTAAATCATAGTGAACATCATACTGATTTTCACCATTAAAATTCTCAGATATAATCTCCAGTGCGCCATTTGAGTTGGTAGTAGTTTCCAGGATATCACCTGAATAATTGATTATCTCCGTATGAGGAATATTATCTTTTTCGCAACCAAATATTAGTGACACAATAATTACGAATGAAAAATAAAAATACCTCTTACAAATTTCAGAAACTTTCATGATCAGTTGGTTTTAGTTTATAATGCCGGATAATTTAAATTCAAGTTATAACTTTCTTTTAACCCGCTAAATTAATTTTGACGAAAGTATCAAAAGATTCCATAAAAAGTTCACGACAATATTTTAAACTGATTTACAAGCTTTTTTTACCTGTTATTCACAAAAACTGTGTAATAGATCAAACTGTTCTGTTTTGATGGTAAGCCATATTCAGTTTTTAATCCCCCTGTTAACCTTCCCCCATAGATCCTGACGCTATACGATAATCAGCCCTGCCCCAGGGACGGGTGAAGGGGAAAGAAGAGCGCTGCCAGAAGAACAGGCAGAAGGCCGCTGCCAGAAGAACCAGATTGAGTCGCCCGGCATGGTGCGTAGCGGACTGCTGAGGTTGAGCCGTCGGGGATTGCTGGTAAGACTGCCGGAAGATGGACAGGGTTTTAATCGGTTTAGATTCCGCCTCAATAACCCCGACACATTTCTTAATTATCAGGGTTTCAAGTCTATTTTTATATGTGGGGGTTTTGTCCATAATTCTATTTTTCTTAAGGCAATATTCCTGAAAGTCTTTTCAACATTGAAAAAATCGATTATATCAACATTATAAGGG
>SLKJ01000085.1 GCA_007134675.1 Bacteroidales bacterium | reverse complement strand
AGGGAGGTCATGGTCTTTTTTTCCAGGTCCCATATGTAGAAATCGGCCCTGAATGAGTACCGGTATATTCCTTCCCTGCCGGTGGTGAACAGAATAAGTTTTTCATCGCGGCAAAATTCATAATCGCTGAAAACCCTCCACTCGTTATCGTTGCCGGCAAGCTCCCCGGTGGAAAAAATTACATCAACTTCCTCTCCGGTCCTGTAGCTGAACTTTCTGATGGTTGTTCCATCCTCCATTGTGGTATAGTGTATTCCGTCATTCATTGATCTTATCCCCGCCACCGTTCTTGCCGAAAAGGTGCCTTTCCTGTAAATATCATCCAGTGTTATCTCTTTATAATCAGTTTGCGTAAACGTGCTGTTCCCCGAAAGGATTAACAGCATGACCAGTGTAATAATTGTTGGACTTGCCATGTTAAATGAATTATGAAAATTGAATAGTATTGTTTAATTATCTGGTAAAAAGTGTTTTATTCTTGTGAGCGGGACAATGTGAATTAAACCTTAAACCTACATTATTTTTCTCAGAAGTATAAACCGATTCCCTGTCATTAACCAATAAAATTATTTTTTTTTTAGTATTTTTGGATCAATTTTTTTAGAAAATTAAGTTTTCCGTTTTAATAAATTATTTAAAATTAATCAACAATGACTAAAATTAAACATGTTTACACCTTTGGAGATAAAAAGGCTGAAGGTAATGCAACAATGAAGAACCTTCTCGGGGGCAAGGGAGCAAACCTGGCTGAAATGAACCTGATAGGGGTACCTGTACCACCTGGTTTTACGATAACTACAGAGGCCTGTACTGAATTCAATAAAGTTGGAAGGGACAAGATTGTCGAGTTGCTGAAAGATGAAGTAGAGGCAGCGGTTGCCTACGTTGAAAATATTATGGGGTCCAGATTCGGAGATGTTGAAAATCCCTGTTTGCTTTCGGTACGTTCGGGAGCAAGGGCCTCGATGCCGGGCATGATGGATACTGTGCTGAACCTTGGCCTGAATGATGATGTTGTCCAGGGGCTTATTAAAAAGACCAACAATCCCCGTTTTGTATGGGACAGCTACCGCCGGTTCATAATGATGTATGGCGATGTGGTTATGGAAATGAAATATATGGGAGATGGTGATCATGATCCTTTTGAACTGATCATCGAGGAGATTAAGGAAGCAAAGGGAATTGAACATGATGCCGATCTTACCACCGAGGATTTTCAGGAACTGGTAAAAAGGTTCAAGGTCCTTGTCAGGGAAAAGACAGGCAGGGATTTTCCTACCGATCCGTGGGAGCAGCTCTGGGGTGGGATCATTGCAGTTTTCCAAAGCTGGAACAACCCGCGTGCTGAATACTACAGGATGATGCATGATATTCCGGCGGACTGGGGTACTGCGGTTAACGTACAGGCCATGGTCTATGGCAATATGGGGAAAAGTTCGGGTACAGGCGTTGCCTTTACCCGTGATGCTGCCACGGGAGAAGATATCTTCAATGGTGAGTATCTGATTGATGCACAGGGTGAAGATGTCGTTGCAGGTACCCGTACACCGCAACAGATAACACTTGAGGGTTCAAAGAGATGGGCTACTCTTGCCAAAGTTCCTGAAGAGGAAAGAAAAGAAAAGTATCCATCACTCGAGGAGCTTATGCCGGAGATCTTTGCCGAGCTTATGGAATACCAGCAGAAGCTGGAAGACCATTATAAAGATATGCAGGACCTTGAATTCACTATTCAGGAAGGAAAGCTTTGGATGCTGCAGACGCGAAACGGCAAGCGTACAGGATTTGCAATGGTTCAGATTGCCATAGATATGCTCAAGGAAGGAAAGATTGATGAGAAAACTTCCCTTCTGAGATGTGAGCCCAACAAGCTGAATGAGCTGCTTCACCCGGTATTTGACCAGAATGCAATTTCCGGTGCAAATGTTCTGGCCAAGGGTTTGCCTGCATCACCGGGTGCTTCCACAGGTCAGATAGTGTTTTTTGCTGATGATGCTGAAACATGGAGCCAGGAAGGTAAAGATGTGCTGCTGGTACGTGTTGAGACTTCACCTGAAGACCTTAAGGGGATGAACCTGGCAAAGGGTATTCTTACTGCCCGTGGAGGTATGACATCACATGCCGCAGTTGTTGCCCGTGGTATGGGAAAATGCTGTGTTGCGGGGGCAGGAGCCATCAAGATCAGCTACAAGGACCGTACAATGTCAATAGACGGCAAGGTATACAAGCAAGGCGACTGGATTTCTCTTAACGGTACTACCGGAGAGGTTTATGAGGGGAAGATCGATACTATCGATCCCGAGGTGAGCGGATATTTCGGACAGCTTATGGATCTTGCCGAGAAGCATACCAGGATGAGTGTTCGCACCAATGCTGATACTCCCAATGATGCAGAAGCAGCAAGGAATTTCGGGGCAAAAGGTATCGGGCTCTGCCGGACTGAGCATATGTTTTTTGAGGGAGACCGGATCTGGGCAATGCGTGAGATGATACTTGCCAAAGATGAGGCAGGACGACGCAAAGCTCTGGAAAAGCTTCTCCCTATTCAGCGTGAGGATTTTGAAGGTGTATTCGAAGCCATGCAGGATCTACCGGTTACCATACGTTTGCTGGACCCGCCTTTGCATGAGTTTGTTCCTCATGAGGAGAAGAACCAGAAGGAGATGGCTGACAAGCTCGGCATCACCCCTGAAGAGGTTAAAGCTGCCGTTGATTCACTTCACGAGTTCAACCCGATGCTCGGACATCGCGGCTGCCGGCTGGGAATAACCTATCCCGAGATAACGGAGATGCAGGCAAGGGCAATCATTGAGGCCGCGCTTAACCTGAAGAAAAAAGGCATTACCGCAATACCTGAGATCATGATACCACTTATTGGTACACAGCAGGAGCTGAAGCTGCAGGAAGAGCTTGTGCGTGAAACGGCTGAAAAGGTGTTTATGGAATATGGAGACAGGATAGAATATCTTGTAGGGACTATGATAGAGATACCAAGGGCGTGTCTGACAGCGGACAAGGTTGCTGAATCAGCTGATTTCTTCTCGTTTGGCACCAATGACCTTACACAGATGGCATTTGGATATTCGCGTGATGATGCAGGCAAATTCCTTGAAGTCTACGTTAAGAATGGCATTCTGAAACATGATCCTTTCGAGATACTGGACCAGGAAGGTGTAGGCCAGCTTGTTGAGATGGGTGTACAGAAGGGACGTCATACCAAAAAAGACCTGAAGATCGGTATCTGCGGTGAGCACGGGGGAGAACCCAATTCAGTGGAATTCTGTCACCGTGTGGGAATGGACTACGTAAGCTGTTCACCTTTCCGTGTGCCTATAGCACGGCTGGCAGCAGCCCAGGCATCGGTGAAGGAGCTGATAAGGTAAACAGCGTTTTTTACAGTTAAAATAATTGGAGGTTGTCCGCAATGGGCAGCCTCCGATTTTTTTTGGTTTTAGTTGTATTAACTTAAACAGGTGTTAACTGCAATTAATTTTGAAATCGACCATACCTTGATAAATAATTTGCTAATTTTAGAAGTATGCAAATGACACAGCAAAACAACCCGTTAAACGTGCCGGATCTGTCAAAATATGGAATTTATGATATACAGAGTGTATATTACAACATTTCATACGAGGAATTATACATACATGAAACAGACCCGTCTCTTGAGGGGTATGAGAGGGGATTTGTAACCAACACGGGAGCTGTTGCCGTAGATACAGGTGAATTTACAGGACGTTCGCCAAAAGACAAATACATTGTCCGTGAACCCTCATCCGAAAAGAATGTGTGGTGGACAAACGAGGAATCAAAAAATGACAATAAACCAATCAGTCCGGAGATTTGGCAAAGCATTAAGAAAACCGCAATAAAACAGCTCTCGGGTAAAAGGCTCTACGTGATGGATTGTTTCAGCGGTGCAAATCCGGATTCCCGGCTGAATATCCGGTTCATTATGGAAGTTGCCTGGCAGGCCCATTTTGTGAAGAATATGTTTATCAGGCCAACTGAAGAAGAGTTAAGGGATTTTGAGCCTGATTTTGTCACTTTCAATGCCTCCAAAGCCAGGAATCCCCACTGGAAGGAGCAGGGTCTGAATTCTGATGTGATCGTGGCCTTTAATCTTGGAGAGAGGATGTCGGTAATACTTGGAAGCTGGTACGGAGGGGAGATGAAAAAGGGGATATTCAGTATCATGAATTATTACCTTCCCCTTAGGAATATAGCTTCAATGCATTGCTCTGCAAATGCTTGCAAAGACAATACTTCAGCCATCTTTTTCGGACTTTCCGGTACGGGCAAGACAACCCTTTCGGCCGATCCCCGGCGGGCGCTTATTGGTGACGATGAGCATGGATGGGATGCTGGAGGTATCTTTAATCTGGAGGGCGGGTGCTATGCCAAGACCATTAATCTCAGCGAGGAGAAGGAACCCGACATATTCCATGCCATCAGGCGGGATGCACTTCTTGAGAACGTAGTATATGATGAAAAAACCGGCGCGATAGATTTTGATGATGCATCAAAAACCGAAAATACTCGGGTTTCCTACCCAATTTATCATATTGACAATATTGTCAGGCCGGTATCAAGGGCCGGACATGCAAAAAAAATCATATTCCTGACCGCCGATGCTTTCGGCGTGTTGCCACCGGTTGCCAAACTATCACATCAGCAGGCACAGTATCATTTTTTAAGTGGTTTTACGGCCAAGCTTGCAGGGACCGAAAGAGGTGTTACAACCCCGCAGCCTACATTTTCATCCTGTTTTGGTGCTGCCTTCCTTTTACTGCATCCTACCAGGTATGCTGCTGAGATGGTACGTAAAGTTGAAGAACACGGGACAACTGCCTATCTTGTAAATACAGGCTGGATCGGAGGGCCCTATGGTACCGGGAGAAGAATTGATATTGCCGCCACAAGGGCAATAATTGATTCGATCCTGGATGGCTCTTTAGATGAAGCGGATTATGAAGAATTGCCCGTTTTCAACCTGTCCATTCCAAAGAAGCTGGCGGGTGTTGAAAGCAGATTCCTGAATCCACGGAATTCATGGCCGGATGCTGCTGATTGGGACAAGGTTTCAAGGGAGCTTGGTGAAAAATTCATAAATAATTTCTGGAAATTTACGGATATCGAGTACGGCAGAAAGCTTGTTTCCGCCGGTCCGCAATTATAACACCTGACAATTAAATTTTTCAGGTGGGCTGCAATTATTGCATTTTTCCGGCTGCCAGCAACAGTAACAGTAACAATAACAGCAATACAAAGCTCTTTTTCTATCCAGGTTGATGGTTATCAAACTGTTTAGCCTCTTCCCAGATTACATTCATCTCGTCAAGACTCATTGCTTTGAGTGATTTTCCGACGGACATGGTTTTGCTTTCGAGGTAGTTGAACCGCCTGGTAAATTTCCTGTTGGTTTTTTCCAGGGCTGTTTCCGGATCAATGCCATAGAGCCGGGCTGCATTTACAAGGGAGAAAAACAGGTCGCCAAATTCCGATTCCACCTTTTTCTGGTCCGCCTTATCTATCTCATCCCTCAGCTCTCTTAGTTCCTCCATCACCTTGTCCCATATCTGACTTTTCTTTTCCCAGTCGAATCCTACTCCTTTCACTTTATCCTGTATGCGGTTGGCTTTTATCAGGGCAGGAAGTGACAGGGGGACACCCGACAGAACGGACTTATTTGACTCTCTGATCTTAAGATGCTCCCAGTTTTCCTTAACCTCATTCTCGTCGGCAACCAGCACATTCCCGAACACATGTGGATGCCGGAAAATGAGCTTTTCATTTATTCCTTCAATTACATCTTTAATATCAAATGCATTGATTTCAGAGCCTATCTTTGAGTAAAAGACAATGTGAAGCATCAGGTCTCCGAGTTCTTTCCTGATATCTTCAGGGTCGCTTTTTGTTATTGAATCTGCCAGCTCATAGGCTTCCTCCAGTGTAAGATTACGAAGGCTTTCAAATGTTTGCTTTTTGTCCCACGGACATTTTTCCCTGAGCTCGTCCATTAAGTCAAGTAGTTTTTTAAAAGCAGCTAACCTTTCGTCCATCGATTTAATAAGTTAATTGTGTAACCTGTCAGGTTTCCCTTTGCTACCTTTATTTCCCTTTTTTTTGTCGAAAAACCTGATTCTGATAGTTGAGCTGTTGCTAAGATTAAGTAATTCAGCAGCATTTCCCTTGTTTATTGCAACCTCGAGCAGGTCAAGTGAGTTGAAAAGTACCAGCAGTTCACCCACAGAGGTTTCACCGTATGTATTGTTGATCCGGTTAAGCCGGTAATGATTACTTTGCAGTGCAATCTCAAATTGCCGGCCTTTACCGATCCTTTCGTACAATTCTTTTGTTATATTGGTGATGGCATTTTGAAAGGAATCTATATATATGACGCTGCCATTGATAACATCCTGTTCAATCGTTGCCCGTCTCGGTACGGTTCTTTCATAGCTGTCCCTTTCTTTTCCCAGTCCGCTCAATCCTCCCTCTTTTACAATGTGACAGGCTCCCTCTACCATAATATCAAGCGACCTGAAACTTTGCGGTCCCCCTTCCGGCAGGGGTCCCATTTCTTTAATCCTGGAAGGCTGTTCCCTGAAAATAAGTCCGAACACTCCGTTATCGTTGCCAATGAAAAAATGGCCGTTGTATTCAACCGCCAGAAGTGACTCTCCGGTTGATGGTTCGGTGTTTACACAGATCAGATGAATGGTGCCCTTCGGAAAATGATAAAAACTGTTTTTTATGACAAAAGCCGCTTTTGCCGTATTGAAAACCGGGATTTTGTGGGATATGTCGATAATATTCAGATCAGGGCATGAGGATAAAAGTTTCCCCTTTATGGTGCCTGTATAGTAATCATCTTGAATCCAGTCCGTTGTCAGTGTTACAATGGGCATTTTAAAACTCCGGCTTATTAGTGGTGCCTGCTAATTCTGTAAAAAGGTACAAATAAAATGAAAAATTTATGATTATTTTGTAAGACTCAAAAGTAAGCAATATTTAGAAATTCTATGATTGAGCAACTGATATATTTGGAGGGTATCGATCCTGCAATTCTTTACGGCATAAATAATGACCTTCTTGATAAGGTCAAATCTTTTTTTCCTAAGTTGAAAATTGTTGCCAGAGGCAATGAAATAAGGATTTACGGTGATGAGGATGAAATTGCAAGATTTGACGACCTGATTCATTTGCTTATTGAGCATATTCAGAAATTCAACAGTTTGTCGGAAAATGACCTGGAACGGTTTATTAAGGGAGAACACCGGGAGGACACTGCAGCCGGAGATGCTTCAGGAGTTCTGGTTTACGGCACACACGGTAAGATGATATCGGCACGGACAGTGAATCAGAGGAAACTTGCAGCAGATTATTTAAAAAATGACCTGCTCTTTGCCATCGGACCTGCCGGAACAGGAAAAACCTATACAGCAATAGCCCTTGCCGTAAAAGCTTTTAAAAACAAGGAGGTAAAGAAGATAATCCTGACAAGGCCGGCTGTGGAGGCGGGTGAGCATCTGGGCTTTCTGCCAGGCGATGTAAAGGAAAAACTTGACCCATACCTGCAACCACTTTATGATGCCCTGCATGATATGATACCGGCCAGAAGGCTCAAGGATTACCTTACAGATGGAACGGTTCAGATAGCACCTCTTGCTTATATGAGGGGGAGAACACTTGATAATGCAGCGGTAATCCTTGATGAGGCTCAGAATGCCACAACCAACCAACTGAAAATGTTCCTCACCCGGATGGGTAAAAGTGCCAAATTCATTGTAACTGGTGATATAACCCAGATCGATCTTCCTGACAGGACCAGGAGCGGACTGACTTATGCCCTGGAGATACTGAAGGGTTTACGGGGGCTCTCGATCATTTATTTTGACGAAAGGGATATCATCAGGCACAAGCTGGTCAAGCTGATCGTAAAGGCATATGAAAAAAGCAGGGAAAGTGAAAAATAAAAGAAAGATTAAGAGAATGATTAAGAGTAATAATAATTAGAAGAATCAGAATAAGTATAAGTATAAGTATAAGTATAAGTATAAGTATAAGTATAAGTATAAGTATAAGTATAAGTATAAGTAAATATCACTAAATCATTATTAATTAATAATTATCAATTGTATATGAAAGCTTTAGTTAAGACAGATTTCAGATTTCCGGGACAGAAGAGCCTGTATACCGGTAAAGTACGGGATGTTTATAACATCAATGATAATCTTCTGGTAATGGTGGTTACCGACAGGATTTCTGCATTCGATGTGGTACTGCCCGAGGGTATTCCCTATAAGGGGCAAGTGCTCAATCAGATAGCATCCAGGTTTCTTGATGCAACCACCGATATAGTTCCCAACTGGAAACTCGCCAGTCCCGATCCCATGGTTACTGTGGGACACATGGCCGAGCCATTTAAAGTAGAAATGGTCGTAAGGGGGTACCTGACAGGGCATGCCTGGAGGGTATATAAATCCGGCAAACGCATCATTTGCGGAGTGCCAATGCCCGATGGCATGAAAGAGCACCAGAAATTCCCGGAACCCTTAATAACGCCCACTACAAAAGCAATGGAGGGTCATGATGAGGATATTTCAAGGGAAGAAATTATAGGACAGGGACTGGTATCTGAGTCAGATTACAGACAACTTGAGCAGTACACTTACGAACTGTTTGAAAAAGGCACCCGGATAGCTGCCGATAAAGGGCTTATACTGGTTGATACCAAGTATGAATTTGGAAGAAAAGATGGAAAGATCATACTTATTGATGAGATACACACCCCTGACTCATCCAGGTATTTTTACTCAGAGGGATATGAAAGACGTCTTGCGGACAATGAACCACAAAAACAGCTATCCAAGGAGTTTGTCAGGGAGTGGCTGATTGAAAACGGGTTCCAGGGAAAGGAGGGACAACAGATTCCTGAAATGACCGTTGAAATTGTCAACCAGATATCCAAAAGGTACATTGAGCTTTATGAGAATATTACCGGTGAGGCATTCGTGCCATCGGAATCATCAGATGTAACCGCAAGGGTTGAAAGGAATGTGCTTGATTATATCAACCGGTTATAATTTAAACGGTTACCAGTCCGAAACTTCGGTGCCGACCGGTATTTTTAATTCTGAACAATGCGTGTAGAAAGGGTAAAAACAAAACGCAGGGATCTTCCTTCAGATGGGAAGACCGATTTAAGTCTGCTTGACGGACTTGTTAAAAAATATGCCGGCAAAAAAGGTATTATGATTCCCGTTTTGCAGGAAACCCAGTCCATTTACGGATATCTCCCCAGGGAGGCTTTTGAGATGCTTTCGGGGGAACTGGGACTGAGCATGAGTGATATGTACGGTGTGGCAACCTTTTACGCCCAGTTTCGCATGTCGCCCGTCGGTAAGCATATCATCAAGGTGTGCCACGGTACAGCCTGTCATGTTCAGAATGCCGGCAGCATTACAGATGCGCTGGAAGAGGCCCTGAAGATAAAGGACGGAGAAACAACCGGTGACGGACTGTTCACGCTTGAATCTGTTGCCTGCCTGGGCTGCTGCTCCCTTGCTCCGGTTATGATGATAGGCGACGATACCAACGGAAAGCTTACAGGCAGGGAAGCTGTTAAAGTCGTCAAGGATATAAGGCTGAAAGAGAAAGAACTACCTATTTAAAGCATCATATAAACCCCTGTCCCCTGAACGCTGCAACATCAGGCAGGGACTTTACAGGAAAAGCTTGAGCGGAAAGGCACTGGGCAGGGGTCAATACTGAATAAATATGGGAAAAACCAAAGTTATTGTAGGACTGGGGAGTTGCGGTATTGCTGCAGGAGCCGGAAAGGTGTATGAAAAAATAAGAGCGCTGAAAGAGGCTGAAAACCTTGACTTCGCTCTTTCAAAGACAAGTTGTGTCGGGATGTGCTACAGGGAGCCCCTGGTCGAGATAATTGATGATTCGGGGCAGTACCTTTACGGAGAGATAGATGAGATCAGGGCAGTTGAGCTGATGAACAACCATATCGGAAATGACAACCCGGTAAAAGAATATATCGTATACACTGACCTTTATGACACCCCGGATAAAAAGTATTTCGAGGGACAGGTAAAGATTGCTCTTCGAAACTGCGGCATGATTGACCCTGAGATAATAGATGAATACCAATCAAGGGGAGGGTATGAAGCGCTCAAAAAAATCGTTTCTGAAAAGTTGTCGTCGCAGGATATCATAAAGGAGGTGATGGATAGCGGGCTCCGGGGCAGGGGTGGCGGCGGTTTTCTAACCGGACTAAAATGGAAATATACCCTTAACAGCAGGTCTCCCGAAAAATACGTGATATGCAATGCAGATGAGGGTGATCCCGGAGCGTTTATGGATCGCTCACTCCTGGAGGGCGATCCCCACTCGGTGCTTGAAGGAATGATAATTGCAGCCGCTGCCGTGGAGGCTTCAGCGGGGGTTATATATTGCCGGGCTGAATACCCTCTTGCCTTGAAAAGGCTTCGCATAGCTATCAGACAGGCAAGAGAGAAAGGGTATCTGGGAAAAGATGTTGCCGGCAGGAAGGGTTTCAGCTTTGACATAACAGTGAAGGAGGGTGCAGGCGCTTTTGTCTGTGGCGAAGAGACCGCCCTTATAGCTTCTGTCGAAGGTGAAAGAGGTATGCCCAGGCGCAGGCCTCCTTTTCCGGCTGCTTCCGGCCTGTGGAATCAGCCTACCAACATCAACAATGTTGAGACCTATGCCAATATACCCTGGATAATCCGTAACGGTGCTTCTGAATATTCAAAATTCGGCACTGAGAAAAGCAGGGGCACAAAGGTTTTTGCCCTTGCGGGGAAGATAAGGCACGGGGGACTGGTGGAGGTGCCGATGGGCATTTCCATAAAGGATATAGTTTTCAAGCTGGGAGGTGGTATTCCGGGTGATAAGAGCTTCAAGGCCGTTCAGCTCGGAGGGCCCTCAGGGGGGTGTATCCCTGCATATCTATCCGATACCATAGTTGATTTTGAATCGGTTAATGCCACCGGCGCTATCATGGGATCAGGGGGACTGGTGGTTATGGATGAGAGCACCTGCATGGTTGATATTGCTCGATTTTTCCTTGATTTCACAAGAAAGGAGTCGTGCGGTAAATGTACCTTCTGCCGGATCGGAACCAAGCGGATGCTCGAAATACTGGTCCGCATTACCGAAGGTGAAGGCAGAGATGAAGATATACCTATGCTGGAGGAGCTTGCAGGACAGATAAAGGATAGTTCGCTGTGCGGCCTGGGACAGACGGCTCCCAATCCCGTGCTTACAACCATAAGGTATTTCCGCGATGAGTACGAAGCACATATAAATCAGAAAAAATGCCCAGCCAAAGCATGCAAGAAACTTCTAACCTATGAGATCAATGAGCAGAATTGCACGGGATGCACCGTATGTGCCAGGAACTGTCCTGTTGATGCAATATCAGGAGAAAGAAAGCAGTTGCATCTGATTGACCAGGAGCTCTGCATTCGTTGCGGCATATGTTACACGAAATGCAAATTTGAAGCAATAACACTTTCATAAAAAGCAATGCAGAAAACGTAAGTTATGCATACGCAATTCAAGAAACGGGTATCAAAAGATGAAGATGGAAGAACTGAATATAATACTTAACGGAAAAAATATCAACGGCAGAGCGGGAGAAACCGTACTGAAGCTTGCCGGGCGCTATGGGATTGAAATTCCAACCCTCTGCAATGACCGGAGGCTGGTGCCGTTTTCGTCCTGCTATGTTTGTGTGGTGGAGATTGAGGGGTTTCGGGGACTCCAGCCGGCGTGTTCTACCCTGATCACTGAGGGAATGGTTATAAATACCGACAATGAGAAAGTGAGAAAAGCCAGGAAAACGTCGCTGGATCTGATGGTAAGCAACCATTTTGCAGATTGTGAGGCACCCTGCAAACAGACCTGCCCGGCAGGGGTTGATGTGCAGGGCTATATTTCACTTATCGAAAAAGGGCTTTACAGCGAAGCGGTTGCCCTTATAAAAGAGGTCAATCCGTTATCTGCAATATGCGGCCGGGTATGTGTAAGGCCGTGTGAAGTGGCCTGCCGCCGTAATCTTCTTGATGAGGGGAGTTCTGTGGGTATTGATTATCTGAAGCGTTTTGCATCTGATCGCGACCTTGAATCAGCTTACAGGTATGTGCCGGAAACCGGTGATCCTACCGGCAAGAAGGTTGCCATCATAGGGGCCGGCCCTGGAGGGTTGTCCGCTGCCTGGTTCCTCCAGCTGAAGGGGCACAAGTGCGATATTTTTGAAGCAGCCCCCCATGCAGGGGGATGGCTCCGCTATGGAATACCGGAATACAGGCTCCCGAATGACATATTGCAGAAAGAGGTGGATGCAGTAACTGAACTGGGTGCTGATATTTTTTTTAACAGGCGGTTCGGTGCCGACATCAGCTATAGTGAAATAAAAGACAAATACGATGCCCTGATCCTTACAATAGGTTCGCAGCGCGGCACATTGCTTGGTTGCAAAGGAGAGGATGCCGATGGGGTGTTTTCCGGGATAGATTTTCTGCGGAATATGGAGATGACAGGTCAGCGATATAATTTCAAAGGGAAAAAAGTGGCCGTTGTAGGTGGAGGGAATACGGCGATGGACTGCTGCAGGACTTCTCTCAGGTGCGGGGCCGATAAAGTGTATGTTATTTACAGGCGTACAGAGAAGGAGATGCCGGCCAATCCTATCGAGATTCATGAGTCAAAAATTGAAGGTGTCGAATATATGCTTCTGACCAATCCGGTGGAGGTTAACAAGGATGAGAACGGCGCCGTTAAATCTGTCACATGCATAAGGATGGAGCTTGGCGAACCAGATGAGTCGGGAAGAAGGCGCCCTGTCCCGGTAAAAGGTTCGGAGTTTGAGGTTGAACTGGACTACATACTGGCTGCTATAGGACAGAAGACTGAAGTTGATTTTCTGGATGATATAAATGGAAATTCCCCGAAAGGGAAGCTTGAGGTTAATAAATGGGGTGATATAGTAGCCGACCGGGTTACGCTGCAAACGGGCATAGATTCGGTGTTTGCTGCCGGCGACGGGGTGACGGGACCGGCAACAATTATTGAGGCTGTAGCCCAGGCAAGGGTGGCTGCCAGAAGCTGCCACCAGTATCTGTCCGGTTTGCCACTGGAGCCCGAATCCCCCGGGTTCATTAGCAGGAAGGATAATTTCAGGGAGATTTCGAAAGATATGTTCGCCGACAGATACAGACAGCAGCACCGGCAGGAAATGCCTACCCTTGAAGTTGGTGACCGGGATAACTTCAATGAGGTTGAGCTTGGTTATGAAAGTGATGAGGTAGCGGTTAAGGAGACGTCACGCTGCCTGGAATGCGGCTGTTCAGAGTTCTATACCTGTGACCTCAAGGATCTGTCAACCGAATACGGTGCCGGGCAAAAGAAATACATGGGAGAATTTCATGAATTTGAACCGGACTATTCCCATCCGTTTATTGAGATAGATAATAATAAGTGCATATTATGTGCAAGATGCGTCCGCATATGCAAAGAGGTGGTGGGTGCAAATGCTTTGGGACTGGTACAGAGGGGTTTTGACACCTATGTGGCACCCAGCCTTGGTGATTCCCTTACGGATACAAAATGCGAGTCATGCGGACTCTGTATATCCACCTGTCCCACCGCTGCAATAACAGAGAATGTACCTTTCAAACCTGCCCCTGTTAAGTGGGATACCATAAAGACTGTCTGCAACTACTGTTCAATAGGCTGCGAGATTAACATTCACCATAAATCGGGATTTGTACTCAGGGTTACAGGCAGCGGGGGACTTGTGAACAGGGATGGCAGTATCTGCCGGTACGCTAAATTCGGCTACCATTACCTGAATGACAAAAAAAGGATACTTAAGCCTTTGCTTAAAACAAACGGTGAGTTCAGGGAGATAGAATTTGAAAAAGCATTTGAGATCATTAAAGAGAAAATCCTAGCTGTCAGTCCCCGGCAAAATGCCTTTTACGGTGGAGCGCGACTTTCAAATGAGGAGCTGTACCTGATCCAGAAACTTGCCAGGGCAGGCGCGGGAACAAACAATGTAGGCAGTTTTCATTATCTGTCAGGAGCCCTGGGCCGTATAAGCCGTTCGTTTCCTTATACCCCTCCTGATCAGCTCGAAGGTGCCACCCGGATATACCTGTTCGGATCTGAAATAAATACCGATAATGCTGTCCCCGGATTCACCATAAACAGTCTCCGCCACAACAACGGGGTACCGGTTGAGCTTATAACCTGCCTGAACAGATCATCTATGGAGCATAAGGTTGACAAGGTCTGGAAAGTCAAGTCATATTATCACCTGGTAAAGGCCATGAACCACCATTACCTTTCGGGGGAAATGGAAAACAAACTGTTTATCAGGGATAAATGTACCGGATTTGAAGATTACAAAAATCATCTGATGAAGGAGGATGCCGATAGCCTTCTTCAATCATCCGGTTTCTGCTGCAGGGAATGCTTTGAAGAATTTGCCGATCGTTTCAATAAAGAGTTGAATGCCATACTGCTGTTTTCGGAGAAGGAGGTATCTCCTGATACTGCTGCCGAGCTGCTTAATCTTGCGATCATAACAGGCAAAGCCGGAAAAACATCAATGGGTATTATCTCTTTGAAGGAGAAGAACAACTCACAGGGACTGTCAGATATGGGAATGTTTGGAAATATTCTTCCCGGAGGAGCGGATACAGATGACAGTGTGATTTCCGATAATCTGATGAAAATATGGGGGATAGGGGAGATGCCTGCCCGGAATGACACGGACCCTGTTGATTTGCTGAATTCGGCTGCTGTAAAGAATATGTTCATTTTCGGTGAGGATCCTGTGGGTTGTGCGGTTGATACGGAGCTGGTGGCAAAATGGTTCAAAAATGCAGATTTTACAATGGTACAGGACTTTTTTATGAGCGAAACTGCTTCTGCCGCTGATCTGATCATGCCGGCATCATTGCCTTTTGAAACAGGTGGCACATACAGCAATACAGGAAAAGTAATACAGCAGTATGAGAAGTATTTTGATCCGGCTGTTGAATATCCGGGATACCGTCAGCTGATTTCCCTGCTTAAACTTTTCGGGAAGGAAGAAAGCAACAGTCTGGAGGATGTAAGGATGGAGATATTTTCCGTTCTGGCCCTTGCCGGGAACCTCAAAAAGCATCAGCTTACAATAACGTCAGGGAATAATTACCGCAGGTTGTTCAATCATGGATGCGATCAAATTGTAATGCGCTTTGACCGTGAATTTGAAGCATCTTTTAAAGGTGGTCGAAATAGTTGACATTGACAGGGATAATGATTATTTTTACGGAAAATTCAAATATTATGAAAAAGTTCGCTTCTGTCGATGATATACTTGATTTTGCAATAGGCCTTGAGCAGGATGCGGTTGACTTTTATAAAAAGCTGGCAACAAACTCCCAGACTCCTGATATGAAGCAGGTGTTTGAGCAGTTTGCACGTGAAGAGATTGGTCATAAGGCCCGCCTGACAGAGGTGAAAGAGAAGGGGCTTTATGAAATGGAGCCTGAAGTGATCACTGACCTGCAGATAGCCGATTATCTTGTAAGCATTAAACCATCTCCCGAAATGAGTTACCGGGATGCCCTTATCCTGGCAATGAAAAGAGAAAAGGCAGCGTTCAAGCTTTACATGGACCTTTCCGAGCGAGCACCAAACCAGGAGATGAAATCGCTTTTCCTTTCCCTGGCTATTGAGGAATCGAAGCATAAACTGCGTTTTGAGCTGGAATATGATGAGTTTATTCTCAGAGAAAATTAAGAAACATCATAAAAATGATTCCTCTTTTATATTACTTTCATAATTTTGTTCCGTTTTATCTGTTTACCGGCCTGAATTAATAATTTTATTATAAGTGCATGAGGTTATTTATAGTTCTGATCCTTTTTACAGCCACTTCATTTTATAGTCACTCACAGACAGATCCGGTTGAGGTTGTGCGCTCTGAAGATAAAGTCGTAATTGGTGGTACGGTATATTATATCCATATTGTTAAACCCGGTCAGACATGGTATTCCATCAGCCGGGTATACAATGTGCCGCAAAAGGAGATCCTGCTTGAAAACCCCCATGCCTATGTAGGGCTCCAACCCGGACAGGCTCTTAAGATACCTGTTATGCCGGAGACAGATGAAGAAGATATTCTTACAGGTGATCCCCCTAAGGATTATATTGTTCATACTGTAGAACAGGGGCAGACACTTTTTTTTCTATCCCGGACCTATAATGTTGATCAGGATGAAATTATTCGATTGAACCCGGGGGTGGAAGAAGGATTGCAGATAGGTCAGGAAGTAAAGATTCCTTCCCGTAGGATCCATGTGCCACGAGAGGGATTTCCTGTTGAAGAGGATAAATATATTTACCACAAAGTTGAAAGAGGGGAAACACTATATTCTCTTTCACGAAAATATGAGGTGCCGGTAAGGGCCATCCGCAAGGCTAATGATAAGCTGATATGGGGCCTCAAATACGGAGAGTATATAAGAATACCGCGCGAACTGGAAGCAGATATTGAAGAGCTTGAGATACCGGATCCGGAGCTTCCTGTGGATGAAACTGCAGAAGAGCCATGGCCACCTGACCTTTATGAAGAGGAGACAGTAATTGAAGCGGATTGTATTCATTTCGATTACCGGGAATTTGACAGGCCGTTCAGGGTAGCCCTTTTACTGCCTCTTTTTATTGACAGGAACTATCCGGTTGAGTTGCCCGACACACTCGACAAAGAGGACGCTGTAGCTCTGATTGATTCACTTTATCCGGAGTATGTAAAGAGTTTAGATGAATTATACCATAACACAATACCCTACCTTGAATTTTATGAAGGCGCCTTTCTTGCCCTGGATTCTCTTCAGCGGACTGGTCTTTCTGTAAAACTGAGTATTCATGACACTGAAAGAAATCCCCAAAAGGTCAGAGACATTATCTGGCAACCTGAATTCAGGAACAATGACCTTGTAATTGGTCCGGTTTATCCTGAAAATATGAGGGTAGTCGCGGACTGGGCCAACCACTACGGAGTGAACATTGTTTCGCCCCTTACTTCGAGGAGAGAGTTTCTTTCAGACAATCCATATCTTTTCCAGGTTACACCCTCTGCTTCTGTAGAGCTTGAACAGGCTTCAATATTCATTACTAATTTCCCTTCATCAAATTTTGTTTTACTTCATAAGGATGACTTTTTTGAAAGGGATCTGGTTGAAGCATTCAAAAACAATATATTCAGGCATTTTTCCTATGGATCTGAATTTGACAACCTTGTTTTCAAGGAGGTTATATACAGGGATGCCACAACAAATATTGAACAATCCCTGGTTTCAGGAGAGAAAAATATAGTTATTATCCCCTCATCAGACCAGGCTTTTGTATCTGATGTGCTTATGAGGCTTAACATACTTTCCCGAAGTTATGATATAACCATTTTCGGACTGAACGACTGGCAAAGGTTTCCAAACATAGAAGTAGAATATCTACATAATATGGAGCTTCATTTTGCTTCTCCCTTTTACATAGACTATGATGATGAAAATGTAAGGAGATTTATTGGCCGCTTCAGGGATAAGTATTACACTGAGCCTTCAGATTACGCATTTCTGGGTTATGATATTATGTTCTACTTTCTGCAGGCACTGAAAAATTTCGGCCCTGATTTCAGAGAGTGTCTTCCGGTTATGCGGACCGCACTGTTGCATTCAGAATATCTTTTCCGTAAGTCTGATTATAGAAGCGGTCTGGAAAATAATGGCATATCAATAGTAAAGTACGGCAAGGACATGAACATAAAACGGCTTGGACTCAATGCCCTTAACCCATAGCTGTTTATTGCCTTTTAAAACGAAGCAATCACGGTTTTGATAAAGCCTCATTGTTTTTCTGGTTTTACCAGGGAGTCGGTTCACTCATACCTTAAAGCTTCAACCGGATTTATGAGGGCAGCGCGGACCCGGTCCCTACTTTTGCTGAATTATATACAAACCCAACCTGCAAACAGCAACCTGCAAACAGCACAAGTTGTTATTCAACACTTTTCTAGAACAAAATCATTTTTTTTACGTAAACGGAATTAAAAGGAACACTTAATTCTGTAAGCATGAAATTTTTTGTTTGGCTTATCTTGTTGATAGTGTTTTGTTTTTCAGACACATACGCCAACCATCCTTTCAGGTCTCCTGAAACAAGGAATTCCGGTCTGTCGTTAAATTTTCAATGGATGCAGCTCTCGGATACCTATTTTTCGCCGCTGCGCTATGATGGACCCGGAGTAAACCTGAAGATACTTTCAGTAAGGACCTACAGAAATTTTCGCAGACATCTGCATCTGGGTGTAAAAGGTGATTATTTAAGGAACCGGCTGGATTTTAATGCATGGTATGTCCAGCCCCGGTTTGGTTGGGGACTTACTGTAATAGTTCCGGAGCTTTCATTTGATAATGCACTTTCATACGTGGGGGGAAATATAAGTGCAACTTCAAGAATTTACAGATTTGTTAATGAAAATCCGGATCTGATTTACTGGGCCACTTCATATACCCTTGATTTCCAGTATTTTTTTGATGTTGAAATAAACAGAGAAAGGAAAATATTTCTCGAACTGAATATACCTCTTGCAGGAATGATTTCCAGACCATCGGCTAACAACCATTATACATATCAGCTTCCCGGTTTTGGAGAGCATTTAAAAAGGTTACATGAAAATGCAGGGTTTGCCACCCTTGATAAAATGCAATCGGCAAATTTAAAGCTTATAATGGATTTGTCCAATAACCGGCGACAGACACTGAGCCTTGGCTATGAAGTTGATTTTTCCCGTTTTAATGAGCCGGAGCCTGTAAGTTTTCTGTCGAACAGCTTGTTTTTAAGATTTTATTTTAATGCATTTGTTTGGTGAAATGAAGACTGGAATTATTAAATACAGACATTTGACTTTATTCCTGGTAGCGATTCTTATGAATTCATGCCTTCCGGATAGTGATTACAAAGCTTCTGTCAATTTTGAACCGCCGGAGAATGGAGACGGATGGGAGGTTGCACCTGCTGCCAGTCACGGATTCAATGATGGTAAGTTGCAGGATATATATGAGATGATGTTTGACGAGAAGAGATTTGTCACATCAAAATCCCTGCTGATTGTAAGAAACGGAAAACTTGTTTCTGAATCCTATTTCAGGGATAAAAATGATATTGACAAAAAGACAAATATTAAGTGTGTGACAAAGAGCATTACTTCACTGTTGACCGGTTTGGCGTGGGACAGGGATCTGATAAGGCTTGATCACAGGTTGTACGGGTATATTCCGGGATACTTTGACGGTGACATGAACAAACGGGACATTACTGCAGAGAATATGCTGACTATGACTATAGGACTGGTTTGGGATTATGAGCAGCATAATATTGATCTTTTTAATTCGAACAGGTTTCCAAGCACCGTGAGGATAGTGCTTACCAATGATTTTGTTGACCCGGCAGGCAGCTCCTTTTTTTGTAATCCGGGTCCTCCGCAACTTGCCATGGGGGTTTTAAGAGAGGTTTTCGAACAGGAAAATACCGATTCAATAATTCATGCCCTTTTTGATCCGCTGGGTATTAATGACTTTATCTGGGAGCAGCATCAGGATGGGCTTAATATCGGGGGACTCGGATTGCATCTGCGGCCACGCGATCTGGCCCGGATTGGCCAGTTCTGTCTTCAAAAGGGGTGGTGGAACGGGAATCAGGTTGTTTCGGCCGAATGGATAGATCTGTCCACCAGCGAGCATATAAAACCGGAAATGACCGGTTCATTTCACGGATATGGTTATTACTGGTGGATACATAAGGAGAACGCGGCCTATTTTGCTATGGGTGAAGGTGGTCAGTTTCTCTATATTGTTCCACGGAAGAATCTTGTAATTGTCCATACGGCTACCCCCTCTGCCGGTTCCGGTTATGATGGTATAGAGCTGGAGGATTTTCTCGCCCTGGCCAGCCTGATACTGGATGCGATTGAGTAGATAGACCTCCTTACTACGTGCTGGTTATAATTTTATATCTGCGAATACATAATACTGTAAGCAATAAAATAACTGCATGATGCTGTTATTAATCTCTGTTGGTCCCGATGTAGAGATCAGTATTAAATTTTCTTCTGCACCCTTTGTCGTTCATGTACCTGATCTTTCCGAAGACCGGCCTTTCACCCCATGCCCTGTCATGCACACCCCCGATTGACCAGGCACAACCGGTATATCCGTTGGGATCGCGGCCGTCAAGTTCATATTTATCATTCAGGTAAATTGCAGTTTCCAGGGCCTTTTCAGGCGAAGAAGTCCATTCCAGAATTTTTTTTGCCCAGTACATACGCATATATCCGTGCATCTTTCCTTTGGTCACCATCTCAGTCTGTGCAGCGTTCCAGAGCGGGTCGTGCGTTTTTGCCAGCTCCCACTCTTCAGTGTCATAAATATATTCCCTTTCATCTTTCCGGTGGGAGTTCAGTGTTGTTTTTGCCCATTCGGGAAATCCCTCAAAAGAGTCATAATTGGGGTTGAAGTGGCAGAAGTTGTCTGAGAGCTCCTTCCTTACGATCAACTCCTCGAGAAATGAATCGGTATTCGGATCTTTGGGAAAAACCTTCAGGATTTCCAGGGCTATCCTTTGCGCCGAAATCTGCCCGAAATGCAGGTGGGGAGACATATCCGAAACAGCATCTGCATTCGGGTCATTTCTTTTATCATTGTAAACGGCAAGCTTATTGCTGAGAAAACCATTCATCATTTCTGTTGCTGCATCTTCTCCGGCCACCAGCCGGTCCACTTCCCCAACTTCTGTGCTGATAGAGGCAAACAGCCTCTTTTTTATACCTTCCCAGTCGGTCGTTCCCGCAGACACTTCATTGCCGGGTCCTGAATAAATTTCACCACCATGTCCTGTATTCAATCCCTCGTCAGATCGTGTAAGCATCCAGCTGCCGGATCCCTTTTCAAATGAAGGTAACTCAGGAAATTCCACCATAAACTCCCCCAGCAGCTTTTTTATTTTCGGCCTGATGGTATAGGCTCCGAATTCCTGTTTGTCCGATGCCGCACGGCATGGCACGATATTATGTGCATCCACATCGAAAAGAGGTATGTCAATTCTTTTTACCAGTTCACTTTTCCATTCCTTTTTAATCTTCAGGGGATCAAAATCTGATACAATTGCCCCTGCCCGGATCTTTTCTGCAAGTGCTGCCAGGCTTCCGGGAGGATCGCCTGTAATAAGCCGGAAAGGGATATTTTTAGCTGTAAGCTTTCGTTCAACCTCCATCAGTCCCCGCAACATAAAAGCGTAATGACGAAGGTTTGCCCCGGGAAAACTGAAAGTAAGCGCAAAGGCTACCACTACTGAAGTATCCATATTTCCGGCAAGCTCCAGGGCATGGAGAAGGGCCCAGTTGTCATTCACCCTCTGGTCGCGGCTCATCCAGTATATAACGGGTCCGCGTTCCATCTTTTTACCGTTAAGTTGCTGGATCCGTTTATTATTTACGGAAAAATTGCCGGGTTTTGTCACTTAATCTCTTTATACTTGTTGGCATTTACGAATATTGCATCACCGATATTATCATAACCCTGGAAAAACTGTTCTCCCAGCTGCTTCACCATTTCTTCCCTGAAGCCTATCAGTGTCAGACCCGCGTTGGCCGATTTTTCATTGATCAGTGTTTTAGGGTTGATATTTTCTTCCATAGTTATAATTTCAACATTGTGAAGCGAAATGGGCAGCCGTCCTCCCTGAATAAGTCTGACAATTTCCTCCCATGTCCGTGCCTTTTCATCTTTTTTGCAAAGGCTGAATATTTTAATGAATCCTTTTTTCCAGTCGGGATGACCCAGTATTATATAGGATATAAGTATCATCAGGTTGGCATTTTCGGAGTCTGTAGGTTTTATCCAGACATGGATTCCCTGCCTGAAATTTATTGCTTTCTGTGAATTGGCATAGATACAGACATCGAAGTTGCCGGCTTTTACCAGGGCATAATTATCAATTATCTGGCAAAGTTCTTTGCTGTTGCCATGTTCATATTCAAAAAGGGCCATGTTATTTTCCATTCCTGAAATACTCGGCAGCTGAATTACCTGTGCAATTGCAGAGGTGTATGACGGAGATATCAGTGTGTCTACATAGACATTGCTCTCTTCGATCTCAGATAGCTGTATCAGCTTTTGAAGCTTTTCATGGGACTTTTGATTGGTAGCTTTGGAAAAATATCCTTCAATAAGATGAATATATGTGGCAAAACCGTAGCGGTGTGATATCCATTTGATAAGTTCAAAGGGTTTTGGGCGGTTAAATGTATTCTTTGAAACACAAACCACTGCAGGACGCCATGAGCCGATCTGAATCTTCTTTGATTTCTGCAGGTAGACCTGGATATTTCTTGAAAGCTGAAAAAATGCGCCCTGGAATATAACTTCAAGACCTTTTCTGTCCTTGTGATGATTGGAAATTGATAAATATATGATACTTATTATTATGAATGCAGAAATTGCTGCTGTAAGGTTTATCATCAACATCAGCCAGATACTGGCAAGGAACCCGGCCAGGGATATATACCACCGTGATTTGAAGAGTGGCCGGTAAGAAGGATCTGATCCGAAATGGTTAAGAAAGGATATCAGGCAGAGGGAACTGTAGGATACCATGAAAAACATGGTGATTACCTGGGCCACCATGTTTAAGCCTCCCATGATGACAAAAACCATGGCGACAACACATGTTATAAGAGCAGCATTATATGGTTCATTTGTCTCGGTCCGTCCTTTGGCCAGAATATAGTTCAGCTTCCTTGAGGGGAAGGACCTGTCGTATCCGAGTGCCTGCAATGTACGTGGAGCAACAAGAACTGAGCCAAGGGCCGAGGAGATGGTTGACGCCGCCAGTCCGAGAGGTATTATCAGCGGACCCATAACAGCTATCCTGCTCATTATTAACTGGTCATCCAGCATGTCCTGGGGACTGGCGGATGATGCGAGCTTCCAGGTAACAAAAAGGTAAACCAGCATTCCGATAATTGTTGCTGATATAATACCAAGGGGTATGGATTTTCCCGGATTTTTCAGATCGCCTGACAGCCCCACACCGACAGTTATACCGGTAAAAGCCGGGAATATTATCGCCAATACCATGAAAAAATCATCCTGGTTACGGAAGGTAAAGTTCATCAGGCCTACGGGACCCTCATAATCTCCCTTCCCGAAGAAAAAAGAGACAAGTGATATAAACAGTATGGCAACTACAAAATAGAGTGCTTTAATACCAAGGTTGGCGCCCCTTTTCAGAATGATGACCGATAAAGCAGTCATAACAGGAACACTGATAACCTGCCTGGGCACAAGTATATTGTAGCGGTTTTGAATGAAGCTGAAAAAGGGTTCAAATGTTTCTGTGAATGCTATAACGTAGAATGCAACGCTGATTGCCTGGGCTAAATAGAGAGTAATGCCAATGGTTGCACCAATATTCAACCCGAATGACCGTGAAATGATATAATAAACTCCTCCTCCTTCAACTCTTTGATTGGTTGCTATTTCTGACAATGCCATTGCAGCAGGTATTGTAACAAGGTGGCTGACGAGAATTATCAGTATCACCCCCCAGAAACCCAGTGTTCCGGTAGCAAAACCAAACCTGAGAAAAAGTATTGCCCCGAGAATTGTGGCTATTGATGAAAAAAACACCGGGGCTGTTCCGAAACGTCTTGCTTTGTTTGTTAATTCTGCCATAACCGGACAACTACATGGAAGGCTAATATATCAAAAGTTTGTGAATTCCACATTATGGTAGATAAAGTAACTATATCACCGGGGAACTATATCATTCTTGAATTTAAAAAAGGTGAACCGGAAAAATATCCGGTTCACCTGGTAAATCTGTAATTGTGCATATAACTGTTCCCCTGATTTATAAGGCAACAGACGACTATGATCTTTTTTCGTAATCGGAAATGAAATCAGTGTATGTATTTTCCCCGAAAGGGATATTGGACCTCTTATCCAGTTGTTCGGAGAAATCAATATTTTCAAAATCTCTCATGAAGGTCCTTGCAGCTCTTCTTGTAGCCATTCCGATAAAAAAGAACAATATCAGCAAGCCTGCCAGCACATACATGATTATTTTCGAGGTATCGACCTTTGCTCCGAGGGTTTTTGTCATCGCGTTGAACAGCATCAGGAGCAGGTAGAGGTTGACTGCAAGCGACAGCAATGAACCCAGTATGGGATGAATTGCCGAGAATACGTTCAGAAAGGCTGATACCGGCATTATAACCATCAGCGATGCCTGAACATGCAGGATCGGTTCAAAATCGGTTTTACCGCTTGCAATTGCAACCAGTATAAGTATTACAACTGCACCTATGAATAAACCGATAAGTGCCCCTATAGGCGTCAGGATCAGTGCAAGAAATCCAACTGCACCACCAAACAAACCTCCCATTGCTCCTCCTACGGCACTCAATTGCAAAAAGCCCCATATCATATTAAAGAGCCCGGCAATTACACCGTAAATTAATGCTTTTATTATCGGGGGACCGATGCCGCCTTCGGTTGACATTGCACTGTAATACTCCTCCGGTTTGAGAAGGGCCTGTTTTGAATCTGCGATGAAGGCAGATACACTCGAATTGCTGTTTTCCATAATAGTCATTTTTTAGAGTTTGTATAAAAATGGATCAAGCAGTGATGCTTTTGGTTAATAAAGGTAAACAAAATGATAATAACCAGAAAAAAAAACAAAATAATGCAGATAAAGGGTAATTCCAAATATTTCTGCTAATCTCCAAAAGAAATTCCTATACCCTTTGCTGATTTCAGGAGGTTTGAACTTTCAGTAATGAATTTGTTTTCCTGAATGGCATCGATAAGCGGTATGGAGATGATATTGGGGTGCCTGTATGCCACCATCTCGCCAAACTTCTCTTCCAGCACCATTTCAAAGGCTTTGACGCCAAACTGTGTTGCCAGTATTCTGTCGTAGGCAACGGGGATCCCTCCTCTCTGGAGGTGCCCGAGAACAGTTTCCCTTATATCGGCCGTTACACCGGCATTTTTAAGTTCCATGTCAAGCCGTGCGGCAGCACCTCTCAGCCTCACGTTGTGATATCCGGGCTCGGTTGATTTTTCGCCTGATTGTTCCCCGCCTTTAGGTTTGGCTCCTTCGGCAATTACTATGTTTGCAAACCCCTTGCCTCTTGAGAACCTGGTTTCAAGTCGCTCGACAACTTTTTCTATGTCATATGGTATTTCCGGTATAAGGCATACTTCTGCTCCACCTGCAATTGAAGCACTAAGGGCGATCCATCCTGCATCCCTTCCCATTACTTCAAGGATCAGTATGCGATTATGGCTTGCTGCAGTTGTAACAAGTTTGTCCACAGCCTCTGTTGCAATCTGCACAGCAGTCTGATAACCAAATGTGAAGTCGGTAAAAGGCAGGTCATTGTCTATTGTTTTCGGAACACCTATAATCTTCATCCCTTTCTCATGAAAAGCCTGGGATATCCTTTGTGAACCGTCACCCCCAATGTTGATAACAGCATCAACATCCATGAACTGAAGCTTTCTGATCATTTCGTCTGAACGGTCAACTTCACTCCATGTTCCGTCAGTGTTTTTTACAGGCCATGCAAAGGGACCTCCCTTGTTTGTAGTTCCGATAATGGTCCCTCCCCTGAAATGTATTCCTGAAACAGCTTTCTCATCCAGTACCACTATTTCGGTCGGTTCCTTCAGCAGTCCGTCGAAAGAATTTATACTGCCTATTATCTCCCAGTCCTTCTCCCTTGCAGCTCTTTTAACAATAGCCCTTATCACAGCGTTCAGGCCGGGACAATCACCTCCGCCAGTTGCTACCAATACTCTCTTCATTTTCTGATTTTATTTGTTATAGTTTCTGAAAACTGTAAATATATATGAATTTCACATCAGGTCAATAATGCAAAAGCAATTTTGTCAGAATGTGAAATCGACCTGAGGTCATTTTTTTTTCTGCTAAAATATAGTTTTACTCCGGGATATCAATGTCTTTAGTTACACCACCTTGCGGCTAAAGTGGTTATTGAAGGGGTATCGGGGATGATTTTATCAGTATTTTAGTCTCACATTAAAACTATTTCCCCTGATTACCCAACATGTATTGTCACATCTGGTCAGGATCCTTCTGGTTCTGACAAACCCTCCGTCAATTGCTGTCACAATATTATAGTTCAGTGTCTGTGAAACCGAGCGGTATGTTGCTGTAACCGTATAGTATTCATTTAAAGGCAGTATGGTACTCCAGGTTTCTCTTCGTGCAGTATCGGTCAGCAGTACTATCTCCTCTTCAATCCTCCCACTGTAAATATTTATCTCAACAAAGGGGTTTAACTCATTTACGGTTAATTTTACATTTATTTCGGCCTCTGACGGTTCATCAAGGTAACACTCGGAACAATCCACTATACTCCACTCTTCAGGATTGCAGGCCATTAGTATGAACATCAGGATACATAATAAAGAACCAGCCAGGAGCTGCAAATACTTTCTTATGCTATGCGGGTGGGGCAGAAAAACCAGTTTTGCAGCTGACCTGTTTACCGGGATTATTGACTTCATTTCTATTTATTTATATAGACTGTAACAGATAATTTAAGATTTACCAGTATGTTGTTCTGTATATCAATGGATCTCTCCTGACCGGAAAACGAACACCTCCTGATATTGAGATGCGGTGGACGGATTTTGCTATAATATCCAGTTGAAGGTATTCATATCCGATATTATAAAACCAAAGTCCCCTTTCATAAAAATAACCCGCAGAGGGTACAAAGTGCCAGCTGGGAGCAGGGTACCTGTATGTCCCCCAGTAACGGCCTGTTGAATACATCACTTTAAGGCCGGCATAAAAACCTCTTTCATCTATTCTGAAATATTCCCTTACCGGGAATTTCACCGACAGGCTTCCATAAAACAGATGGCGCTGCTCCCATAGCTGGTCATACCATTGATCATTGAATTCCAGCAGCACTGCCCTTCTTACCGGCCTTGTATTCCAGCCTGCTGAAAGCAGTAGGTTATATTTCTGATCTTCAAGGCTAACATCCAGTCCGTTAAAAAAATCATTCCTGCTCAGTAGAAAATTACCCGATATATTCAGTATGCGAAAATCTGGCAGTATATTCCGCCTTACACCATGCTGTCGCATAAGCGTTATCAGCTCTTCGCTTCCCTGCCATAGCGCCAGGTTCATGATGTTGTCGGTTCCTGAAATCCTTGCCTTCGGATCTGCTCCCAGCTCAATAAGTTTTTCTGCCAGTTCGGGGTGGTTATTGGCAACGGCTAAGGCAAGTGCAGTCATGCCATCCTGGGTCCTCAGGTTTATTGCTGCATTATTCTCAAGCAGATAAACGGCCATTTCCTTGCGCCCCAGCTGCACCGCCATCATAAGCGGAGTAAACCCGAAGTCATCCCTGCTGTTGATATCAGCCCCGTAATCAAGCAGAATCCATGCTATATCGGTCTGTGAATATATTGCTGTTGCATGCAGGGCAGTTGCACCTTCCCGGTCGCTTTGACCAGGGTCGGCACCAAACATGAGCAACAGTTCGGTAACTTCAAAAAAGTCATATGATGATGCATACATCAATGGGGTCAGTCCCCTGTCATCAGGAATTTCAGTATCGGCACCCTGCTGAAGCAGCAACAGGGCAATTTCATAATGGTTGTTCATCGAGGCGCCTGTCAGGGCTGTAATGCCATTGGCAGGCCTCATGTTAATTTCTGCCCCGTTTTTAATCAACAGCTCAGCTATTTCAAGAGATCCGTTACTGGCAGCATACATAAGGGCAGTAACACCATCACCGGTTGTCGCGTTAACATCATACCCCTTATCAATGAGCACACCCAAACTGTCAATATCTTCCTCGTATGCCGCATTAATCAGCAGTATGGAGCTGTCGGTCGCTGTTTCCTCCTGTTGCTGGATGGTTATTTCATTTGCCTGGGCAAATGGTATGTAGACCGGCAATTGTAATTGTGCCGAAAGGCTGGTAAATAATAACAGAAGGCTTGAAGCAAGAAAAATTATTGACATGTCCGAAGTGAGGATTTCCAGTTTTCCCCTATAAAAAACGAGTCTGCTGAAATATATTGTTTTAGTTATTTAAATGCCCATAAAAATAGAAAGAAAACCGCAAAAAATTTTTTAAATTAATAGTAGAAAAATGCTTTGTTCATTTATTATATACTTTTACCTGATTAAACCAATTAGCATTATTATGAAATTTGATTTTGACCGGGTTATAGACCGAACAGGTACAGCTTCTGTTAAGTTTGACGGATTAAAGCAATATTTCGGAAGAACAGATCTTATCCCTATGTGGGTGGCTGATATGGATTTCAGGGTTCCTGAAAGCGTTATCAATTCAATAAGACAGCGAACCGAACATGCCATTTTTGGCTATCCGCTCATAACTCCCGGATTTTATAATTCGATTATTCAATGGATCTGGGAAAAGCATGGTTGGGATATAGCTGCTGAATGGATTGTTTTTACTCCGGGAATTGTTCCTGCTCTTAGCATGTCGGTTATGGTATTAACTGAACCGGGTGACAAAGTGTTGGTTCAGTCACCTGTTTATCCGCCTTTCTTCTCATCTATTCAGGACAATGACAGAATCCTTGTAAATAACCAGCTTAACGAAAATAATGGCAGATACACTATTGATTTTAATGATCTTGACGCCCGGCTTTCAGATGGAGTCAGGCTTATGTTCTTCTGCAACCCGCATAACCCGGTAGGCCGTGTATGGACAAGAGAGGAGGTTGAGAAAGTGATTGGATTATGCCAGAAGCATAATGTGGTACTTATATCTGATGAGATACATTCAGATCTGATATTTCCCGGTTATACTCATATTTCTGCAGCACTTGCGGGAAAGGGCCCAGACAATATGGTTATTTGCATGGCGCCGAGCAAAACCTTCAATCTGGCGGGAATGGCCTCAGCTTTTCTTATAATTCCGGATCAGCACCTTCGCGAAAAGATTAAAAAAATACTGGAGAACCTTCATATTCAATATGGAAATATTTTTGGACTTACTGCACTGCAGGCAGCATATGAAGGTGGTGCTGAATGGCTTGATGCTCTGATGGATTATTTACTTATTAACCGGGATACTGTTATAAGGTTTTTCAATGATGAGATGCCCGAGATAATTCCGGTTGTAACAGAAGGAACCTATCTGATGTGGCTCGATTGCCGTGCGATGGGCTTGCGCGATCTAAGGCTGAAACGGTTTTTTATTCAAAGCGCGGGAATAGCAATGAATCCTGGTCCGGCTTTTGGACCAGGAGGAGAAGGTTTTCAAAGGTTAAACATCGGTTGTCCGCGCAGCACACTGCTGGACGCACTGAATAGGATCAAAATTGCCTGGGTTAACAGATGATCCTATTAACAGTGTTGATGTTTCTTTAAACTTGGGCTTTATGCGAAAAAACTCTTCAATTAAACCTTCCGGAACAATTACTATTTGACGTTAGCCGGAATCGTCATTATGCCTGTCAAGTAACTCAGGCCGAAGTTTTTTTGTTCTTTCGATGGACTGTTTCATTTTCCATTCGTTGATTTTTTTCTCATTTCCGGAAAGCAGCACCGGGGGAACTTTCCATCCCCTGTATATTGCAGGTCTTGTATATACAGGTGGTGCAAGCAGGTTATCCTGAAAAGAATCGGTGAGCGCACTTGTTTCATCAGAAATAGCTCCCGGAAGAAGACGCACTATACAATCAGCAATTACTGCCGCTGCCAGTTCTCCTCCGGTCAGTACGTAGTTGCCCAGGGATATTTCTCTGGTTATCAGGTAATCGCGTACCCTTTGATCTATTCCCTTGTAGTGCCCGCAGAGGATAATGATGTTTTCCATAGTTGATAAACTGTTAGCCATTTTTTGGCTGAACCGCTCACCATCCGGCGACATGTATATTATCTCATCATATTTCCTCTCTTTCCTCAGACTCTCAATTGCTCTGTCAACCGGTTCAATTTTTATTACCATTCCAGCATCGCCGCTGAAGGCATAGTCATCAACTTTTCTGTGTTTATCTGTACTGTAATCCCTTATATTATGCACGCAAATGCGGACTAAACCACTATCAGAGGCTCTTTTTAGAATGGAATGGTTCAGTGGACTTTCAAGGAGTTCAGGCAGAACTGTAAGTATATCTATGCGCATTATTGTTTTTTTTTACAAAATTAAAACAAAAAAAAAATAACAGGTGCTGCCCTTCTTTCAATACTCCCGTTAGATAAGGATTTTAAATAATAAAACCATAAAGTATTGTAGTGTAAATATATATTTTCGTACTTTTGAAGCCGTTATATTAACCGACCCCTTTAAAAAAGGAAGTCAACAGAAATGAAAACTACCTCGTATGGTTACGAAGGATTTAAATGGACCTGCTCCTGAGGGGCAATCCGGTAAAAGAGCTATTGAAACCGGAAATACGGAAGATAACACTGAAAAGAAAAAACAACTTCAGGAGGAACCTGCAGACGATAAGCCTTCTCCCGGTGAACCGGAGGCATCAATACCGGAAGAGGATAAAAAAGATGAGTCCGGCAAATCAGAGGAGACCGATCCTCCTTCTCCCGGTGAACCTGAGGCATCAAAACCGGAGGAGGATAAAAAAGATGAGTCCGGCAAATCAGTTGGCAAACCGGTTGATTTTCAGTCTTTAAGTAAGGAGGAGCTGTTGAAAGTTCTGGAAGAACTGCTTGATTCCGGGTCTGTTCAAAATATACGTACAGACGTTGAGGTAATCAAGGTCAATTTTTACAAGCGCCATAAAGCGGAGATAGAACTGAAGAGAAAAAGGTTTATGCAGGAGGGAGGAGATGCTGAAGCTTTTGAACCCGGCGAAGATCCTGCCGAAAACCGTTTCAAGGAACTTTACCGTAGGTACAGGCATTCCAAGGCAGCTCATAATCGCGGTCTGGAGCAGACCAGGCAGTCAAACCTTGAGGAGAAGTTCAAGGTTATAGAAGATCTCAAGGAGCTGGTGAACAGAAATGAAGATATAAACCTTACTTTTCAGGAATTCAGGAAATTACAGAAAAGATGGCATGAGATTGGTATGGTACCTCAGCAAAATCTAAAGGATCTTTGGGATACTTACCACCATTATGTAGAGACTTTTTATGACCATATAAAGATAAACAAGGAATTAAGAGACCTTGACCTTAAAAAAAATCTCGAAGCAAAAATAGAGTTGTGCGAAAAGGCTGAGGAGCTGTTACTGGAAAACAATATTATCAATGCCTTCAGGCAACTACAGAAATATCATGACCAGTGGAGGGAAATTGGCCCCGTGCCGCGCGACCAGAAAGATGTCATCTGGGAACGTTTCCGGGAGGTAACTCACCAGATAAATAAAAAGCATCAGGAGCATTTTGATAAAATTAAGGAGGGGCAGAAAAAAAATCTTGATACAAAAACTGTCCTGTGTGAGAAAGCGGAGAGTATAAATGAAATGCAGTTTGAAAATTTCAGGCAGGTTGAGAAGCTGACCAGGGAGATGATCGATTTGCAGAGAACCTGGAAAACAATCGGTTTTGCGCCTAAGAAATATAACACGCAGATATATCAGCGTTTCAGGAATGCCTGTGACAGTTTTTTTACAAGAAAAAAAGAGTTTTATGCAAAGAACAAGGATTATCTAAATGATAACCTGCAAAAAAAGCTTGATCTCTGTGTTCATGCAGAGACGCTTAAGGATAGCAGCGACTGGAAAAAGACTACCGATGAACTGATTAAACTTCAGAAAAGATGGAAAGAGATAGGACCTGTTCCGCGGAAGCATTATGATCCTGCATGGAAAAGGTTTAGGGCTGCATGCGATCACTTTTTTAACCGTAAGTCGGAATTCTTTTCAAATATAGACAGTAAATATCAAGAGAATCTTAAAAAGAAGTTGGCACTTATAGAGAAAATTGAGAATTTTAAATCATGTGGAAACCTGGATGAAGACCTCAGTAAACTTAAGGAGTATCAGCGTGAGTGGGTTTCAATAGGTTTTGTTCCAATCAGGGAAAAAGAAAATACCCAGAAACGTTACCGTGCTGCGCTTGATAAGCATTTTGCGGCACTGAAAATGGATGACAAAAAGAAGAGCCTGATGAAGTTCAGACACAAACTGGATAGTTTAAAGGAAAAGCCCAATGCCTGGAATAAACTGAAGTTTGAAAGGGAAAAATTCCTTAACAGGTTCAGACAACTTGAAAACGATATTACACTTTGGGAGAATAATATAGGTTTTTTTGCCAAATCAAAATCGGCCGAAGCCACCATCAGCGAGTTCAAAGAGAAGATAGAGCAAGGTAAAAAGCAGATGGAACTGCTTGAAGAGAAGATCAGAATGATAGATGACCTTGATAACGGATGAACATAAGTAAACAGAAAAATATTCATTACTTTTACCCACTTCAAATAAAAAAATTATCAGTCCCTTGGCACTTAGAAAATATATTTTTGTTACCGGAGGCGTAGCCTCCTCTCTCGGGAAAGGAATAATTTCATCATCACTTGCAAAATTATTGCAGGCCAGAGGATATTCGGTAACCATTCAAAAACTGGATCCCTACATTAATGTTGATCCGGGTACTCTTAATCCATATGAACATGGTGAGTGTTATGTAACCGAGGATGGCGCTGAAACAGACCTTGATCTCGGACATTATGAGCGGTTTATCAATATCCCTACAACCCAGAACAATAATGTAACTACTGGTCGTATATACCAGTCCGTTATAAACAAGGAAAGAAAAGGAGATTATTTGGGCAAGACCGTACAGGTGATCCCTCATATAACCGATGAGATCAAGCGAAGAATTAAGATACTGGGTACAAGGGGCAATTTCGATTTTATCATAACAGAGATCGGTGGTACTGTAGGGGATATTGAATCACTTCCCTATATTGAAGCCATAAGGCAATTGCGGTGGGAGATGGGACCCCTCAATTCGCTGGTTATTCACCTTACTCTTGTACCATATCTTGCTGCTTCAGCCGAACTTAAGACAAAGCCAACCCAGCACTCCGTTAAAATGCTCCTGGAAAACGGTATTCAACCCAATATACTGGTATTGCGCACTGAACACCCACTGAACAGTGATATAAGAAAAAAAGTTGCCCTGTTTTGTAATGTTGAGTATAATTCTGTCATTGAATCAATGGATGTTTCCACCATATACGAAGTTCCACTGTTAATGCAGAAGGAGGATCTTGACGGTTCTGTTCTCCGGAAGCTTAACCTGCCTGAAGGTGCAAAACCTGAGATGAAGCCCTGGAAAAAGTTTGTAGGTAAGGTCAAGAATCCGAAAAAATATGTCCGCATAGCTCTGGTCGGCAAATATGTCGAACTTCCGGATTCATACAAGTCCATCATGGAGTCATTCGTTCATGCGGGAGCGGTAAACGATTGTAAGGTAAATCTTGAGAGCATTCAGTCTGAGAAGATCAATGAAGGCAATATAGGCAATATTTTCAGCGATATTCAGGGCATTCTGGTAGCACCGGGATTTGGCGATCGCGGAATAGAAGGCAAAATTCTCTCGGCTCGATTTGCGAGAGAAAATAATATACCTTTTTTCGGGATTTGTCTGGGATTGCAATGTGCCATAATTGAGTTTGCAAGAAATGTTATAGGACTTGATGATGCGCATTCAACGGAAATGGACCTGAAAACAGCTCATCCTGTAATTGATCTGATGGAAGAGCAAAAAGGGGTGACCATAAAAGGCGGGACAATGAGACTTGGAATTTATCCATGCAACATAAAGCCCGGAAGCCGTGCCAGCAGAATTTACAATCAGCTGGAGGTGATGGAGCGGCACAGGCACAGATATGAATTCAACAGCAGTTACCTGAAAATTTATGAGGATAACGGAATGATGGCGGCAGGAATTAATCCCGATACTGAACTGGTTGAGATAATGGAGATACCTGATCATAAGTGGTTTATAGGGGTGCAGTTTCATCCTGAGTACAGAAGTACAGTGCTCAACCCTCACCCCCTGTTTATTGATTTTATACGAGCTGCCCTGATTTAGTGACAACATAAACAGGAGCGGAAAATAAGGTTTTAATAAGAAAGTTTTTATGGATAGAAATTCGATTATAGGGATAGTGCTTATAGGACTGATTCTTATCGTGTTCAGTGTCCTGAACCGCCCGTCCCAGGAGGAAATAGATGCTGCCAGACGAAGGCAGGATTCACTTGAGATCGTAAGACAACAACAACTGGAAGAAGAGGCCAGGCAGATCACCAGGGAGGAGGTTGTTGAAGAGCTGCCCGAAGTAGAGCCTGACACCGTCGATGTAATTAATCAAATGCGCGACCGCTACGGTGCTTTCGCGCCGGCAGCGACAGGGGAGGATGAGATTTATACAATTGAGAATGAAAAACTTAAGCTCAGTATTTCTTCAAAAGGTGGCAGACCCTGGTCAGTTCAGCTTAAAGAATTTCAGACCTGGGATTCGCTACCGCTTATGCTGTTTGATGGAGAAGACAACTCTTTCGGACTGAACTTCTTTTCGCAGAACAGGAGCATTTCAACCAATGGGCTCTATTTTAAGCCAGTTCCCCCTGATATGTTACCTGCCGCTACGGAAGGGGCAACACTTGCCCTGAGACTTTATGCAGGAGAGGACAGGTATATTGAGTATGTATACAGCCTGGCTCCGGATAGTTATACGGTTGACTACAACATTAACCTTGTTGGCATGGATCAGCTTCTGGGGGCCGGGGCCAGTTTTATTGACCTTTTCTGGGAAGTCAACGTGCCAGGTCAGGAGAGGGTAAGCAGGAATGAAAATAATTATTCAACCATACAGTATAAGTTCTATGGAGATGATATTGACAAGCTTTCCGAACGTGCTGACACCGGCAGGGAGGAAATAAGGACCCGACTGAAGTGGATAGCTTTCAAGCAACAATTTTTCTCTTCAGTTATCATCGCTGACGATCATTTTTTGAGTGCCATAGTGCAGCAGGAAAGGATCGAGGACGGGCGCTATTTGAGAAATTATGTTGCCGATATCCGTCTTCCACTTGAGAACGTTGCAAGTGAGATGATTCCGATGCAGTTTTATTTCGGTCCCAATCATTTCAATACACTAAGATCCTATTCCAGGCAATATCTTGCCGCCAAAGATTACAACCTTGAGCTTGAAAAAATGGTACCTCTCGGCTGGGGTCTGTTTGGATGGCTGAATAGATTTCTGATAATACCTGTATTTAATTTTCTGGAAAATTATATTTCCAATTATGGTATTATCATTCTTTTTCTGACCATTTTTATAAAGATAATCCTGTTCCCTCTTACCTATAAGTCCTATATTTCAACTTCCAAGATGAGGGTGTTAAAGCCCCAGGTTGATGAGATAAATGAGAAAATTCCGAAGGAAAAGGCTATGGAAAGGCAGCAGGCAACTATGGCTCTCTACAAAAGGGCAGGTGTGAACCCGATGGGTGGATGCCTTCCGATGCTTATCCAGTTTCCGATACTGATAGCAATGTTTCGGTTTTTTCCCACCTCATTTGAGCTGAGGCAGGAGAGCTTCCTCTGGGCGACCGATCTTTCCACTTATGACTCCATACTGGACCTGCCTTTTACCATTCCCTGGTATGGTGATCATGTCAGTCTGTTTACCCTGCTGATGACCATATCTACCATTATCTACACCAGGATGAATTCGCAGATGACTGCAGGTTCCAGTCAGATGCCGGGGATGAAGACCATGATGTATATGATGCCGCTGATGTTTCTGTTCATTTTCAATGATTTTGCCTCAGCATTGAGTTACTATTATTTCCTTACCAATATCATCACCTTCGGACAGCAGGCCATAATCAAACGGTTCGTTAATGATGAGGAGCTTCTGAGGAGACTTAATGAACACAAAAAGAAGCCGGTAAGCAAATCCAATTTTCAGAAGAGGCTTGAGGAGGTGGCAAGGAAAAGGGGCGTTAAACCCCCGCCAAAGGTTAAAGAATCAGGTAAAAAGAAAAGACCCGGTTCGAGGAGGTAGAACCAGGCCTATTTTTTAAGAATGAAGGCCTTCCCTTCTGCTACAGTAAGATTTTTCCCGTTATGCTTTACCACGGAATAGGGATGGAAGTTACATCCATTCCGTTTTTCATTACCCATAATAACCGTAAGGGTATCGGTTTCCCGGGAATTCAGAACCAGGTAAAATATTTCGCTCCTTCCGGTAAGGCTCACCATTGGCAGCTGTGCAGATGTCATTTCAATAAAAATAGTGTCAGGATTGGGTTCTTTGTTGACAATCAGTTCCTGTTTCTGGTTATTGTAGAAATAATGGATCCCGATATTGTCTTTTGAATAGGCACCCGAAGCAAGAAGATCATTACCGGTTTCCAGGTCAATTATGCTGAAGCGGAAAGCTTCAGGATGGAGAGAGCAGTTCTGATCCTTTTTACAGGCTGTGAATGCAAATACAGCCATTATAGCGATAATTGCAGATATTTTCTGAAATATACCCATTTTCCCGTATTTTGTAATTGTTTTAACTTTTACGGGAATCTGTGCCGGAAGGTTACCGGGAAGAGATGCTCACTGATACTCATTCCAGCTTTTTATGGCAATATCATCGGGCTTCAGCCTGCAGATTGCATATATAAAAGCCGAAGCCAGTCTGGCGTTGGTGATAAGGGGTATGTTAAAATCTATCGCAGCGCGCCTGATGTGGTAGTCGTTATATAGCTCTCCGGATGAGAGGTTCTTGGGTATGTTAATAACAAGATCTATTTTTTTGTTTTTCAGATAATCCAGCGTGTTCGGATGTTTATCCTCATCAGGCCAGTGAAGAAGTGTGCAAGGTATATCATTATCTTTGAGAAACTTCTGTGTGCCTCTGGTTCCAAAAAGCTTGTACCCCCTTTCATGCAGCATGCGGGTACTGATGAGCATTTCGATCTTTGAGCGGGGCGGTCCCGTTGAAAGAAGAATATTTTTTGCCGGTATTCTGTGACCCACCGAAAGCATTGCATTGAGAATGGCTTCATAATAGTCCTCGCCAAGACAGCCTACTTCACCAGTTGATCCCATCTCTACACCTAAAACCGGATCGGCTTTCTGAAGTCTTGAAAACGAAAACTGTGGTGCCTTAACTCCAACATAATCCAGTTCGAAAAGTGATTTGGACGGCTTTTCCACCTTCTGCCCCAGCATTACTTGTGTAGCAATTTCTATAAGGTTGCATTTAAGTACCTTGGAGACAAACGGAAAGCTGCGGGATGCCCTGAGGTTGCATTCTATTACCTTGATATCATTGTCGCGTGCCAGGAACTGAATATTGAAAGGGCCGGAAATACTGAGCTCTTTTGCTATCATTTTGGAGATACGTTTGATCCTGCGTGTTGTCTCCAGGTAAAGCTTCTGAGGGGGGAATACGATAGTGGCATCTCCGGAGTGTACTCCGGCAAATTCAACATGTTCGGATATAGCATAAACCAGAACCTCCCCATTATCAGCCACTGCATCGAACTCAATCTCCTTTGCATTTTCAATAAACTCAGAAACAACTACCGGGTATTGTTTTGATACATTAGCCGCCAGTTCAAGGAAATGGTCCAGTTCATCAGCATTTGATACCACATTCATAGCGGCTCCCGATAGTACATAGGAGGGACGGACAAGCAACGGATAGCCCACCTCACCGGCGAACCTGTGGATATCTTTAGCAGTGGTAAGCTCTTTCCACCTTGGTTGGTCGATCCCCTGTGAATCAAGCATTGAAGAGAATTTATAACGATCCTCTGCCTGGTCGATGGATTGGGGACTGGTGCCCAGTATCCTGATCCCGCCATTATGTAGGCGCATGGCAAGGTTGTTCGGAATTTGTCCCCCGACAGAAACTATTACACCCAATGGATTTTCCAGCTCAGCGATATCCATAACTCTTTCATATGTGAGCTCATCAAAATAGAGTGCATCGCAAACATCGTAATCGGTGCTTACCGTTTCAGGGTTATAATTGATCATTACCGACCGCAGTCCGCTCTTCCGTATAGTTTCCACTGCATTCACACTGCACCAGTCAAACTCTACACTGCTCCCTATGCGGTATGCACCTGATCCCAGTACCATGACTGATTTTTTACCCTCTTTTTTCAGGGAGTCATTTTCTGAGCCGTGGTAGGTAACGTACAGATAGTTGGTCTGGGCCGGAAATTCAGCGGCCAGTGTATCTATTTGCTTTACAACCGGCAGAATTCCAATTTTTTTTCTGTATTCTCTTACATGCAGAGAGTATTCTGTCGCCTTGTCTCCGGTGTTTTTGGAAAGAGCCCTGGCCAGCTGGAAATCGGAGAATCCTGCTTTTTTCGCCTCAGAAAGGAGTCCCCGGGGTAGATCCTCAATCCGGCTGTATGGAGAAATGAGAAAATGGATATCGGTAATGTTTTTCAGTTTATAAAGGAACCATCTGTCTATCTTTGTCAGCTCATGTATCTCATCAACTGTAAAGTTGTGCCTCAGGGCCATGGAAATAATGAAGATTCGCATGTCGGTGGGATTTGAGAGCAGATTCTCAATCTCTCCCCGTACGTCGGTTTCCAGCTCCCTGTTTTCAACAAACCCGTGCATACCCTGACCAATCATACGAAGGGCTTTCTGGATGGCTTCTTCAAAATTACGTCCAATGGACATTACCTCGCCTACACTTTTCATGCTGCTGCCTATCTCTTTCGAGACACCCCTGAACTTTCCAAGATCCCACCTTGGTATCTTAACCACCACATAATCAAGAGCCGGCTCAAAAAAAGCAGGGGTAGTCCGGGTAACCATATTCTTCAGTTCATACAGCCCGTATCCCAACGCAAGTTTGGCTGCCACAAATGCAAGCGGATAACCGGTAGCTTTAGAGGCTAATGCACTGGATCTGGATAATCTGGCGTTAACCTCAATTACCCGGTAATCTTCTGATTTAGGGTCCAGAGCATACTGTACATTGCACTCGCCTATAATACCCACATGCTTTACAATGCTGATTGCTATTTCACGCAGCTTGTGATATTCATTATTGTTAAGGGTTTGTGACGGAGCCACGACAATACTTTCACCGGTATGTATGCCAAGGGGATCAAAGTTTTCCATATTACATACCGTGATACAATTGTCATATTTATCCCTTACCACCTCATATTCAACTTCTTTCCAACCCTTAAGTGATTTTTCAACAAGTATCTGTGAAGTGTGCGAAAATGCCTTGACAGCCAGATTTTCAAGTTCATCAGAATTATTGCAGAACCCGCTGCCCTGGCCTCCCAGTGCATATCCGGCCCTTATAATAACCGGATATCCAAGTTTTTCAGCTGCTGTTTTTGCATCTTTTATATTGGTTACCGCTGTACTGCTTATGGATTTGACATTTATCTCATTGAGCTTTTGCACGAAAAGCTCCCTGTCCTCTGTATTAATTATTGCTTCAACCGGTGTGCCCAGAACACTGACCTTATACTTTTTAAGAACACCGGTCTGATAGAGGCTGACACCGCAATTCAGCGCCGTTTGTCCCCCGAAGGCCAGAAGGATACCCTGAGGCTTCTCTTTTTTGATAACTTTTTCTACAAAAAATGGGGTTACCGGAAGAAAATAGATTATATCTGCGATACTTTCAGATGTTTGTACCGTTGCAATATTGGGATTGATAAGCACGGTTGTGATGCCTTCTTCTTTAAGGGCTTTCAGGGCCTGCGAACCTGAATAGTCAAATTCTCCTGCTTCACCGATTTTTAATGCACCTGAGCCGATTACCAGTACTTTATTGATTTTTTTGCGGATACTCATTTTTTACTTTTTTTGATCATTTCCAGAAAATCGTCGAACAGGAAATCAGTGTCCGTTGGTCCACTGGATGCTTCCGGATGAAATTGTGTGGAAAAGAAGGGTTTTGTTTTATGTCTTATTCCCTCGTTGGTGTTATCATTCAGATTTACAAACATTTCCTCCCAATCATTGCCAAGAGATCCGGCATCATTTGCATATCCGTGATTTTGGGAAGTTATGAAGCACCTGTGTGTTTTTTTCAGCCTGACCGGCTGGTTGTGGCTGCGATGGCCATATGGAAGCTTGTAGGTTTTTCCTCCGGCAGCCATCGCCATGAGTTGATTCCCGAGACATATCCCGAAGACGGGTTTATCTCCCTCAAGAGCTTTTGAAAGGTTTTCAATAGCAGGTGTCAGTATTTTCGGGTCACCCGGGCCATTAGATATGAAAAGTCCGTCATACTCCATCTCAAGATAGTTGTAATTCCAGGGGACCTTGATAACAGTAGTGTCACGGTGCAAAAGTCTCCTGATTATGTTGGCCTTCACGCCGCAATCAACCAGTACTATCTTATATTTTCCTTTTCCGTAGCTGATAATTTTCTTGGTGCTTACCCTCTCGACCATATTCAGTTTGTCATATTCAACAAACTCGGTATCTATATTATCGAAAATAAGTTTTCCCGGCATTACTCCCTGTTCGCGGAGATGGACCGTGAGAGCCCTGGTATCAACCCCGGCAACCGCTGGTATCTTGTTTTCTATAAGCCATCTGGACAAGGTTTTCCATGAATTCCAGTGACTGCTGTCCACTGAGTACTCCGATATTACAAGTGCCTTAATATGGATTTTTTCTGATTCAAAATATCTAATAAGGTCGTTATCTCTATGCATGGGTGGAACGCCATAGTTACCTATGAGGGGATATGTAAGAACAAGAATTTGTCCCTCGTATGAAGGGTCTGTAAGGCTTTCCGGATATCCGGACATAGCTGTGTTGAATACCACTTCTCCCGACAGGCTCTGGCGATACCCAAAAGATTTACCGCTGAAAACGGTTCCATCCTTTAAAATTAGCTGAATGGTCTGGTTAAGCTCTCCTGAAGAAGTGTTGGAATTTAATAGTTTCCCGGTCATTTGGTGATTTTTGAATTTCTCTCCTCTGTTTTTTGTAACAACAGGGAAAGGTTATATGATCCGGGGTTCAAAAATACATATTTTTATTTTTGTCTCGATTATTATTTGATAAAAAAAGTTTTCATCACTTAACTAACTGGTGATTACAGGAATGGTTGTGATGATCTTTTCAGACTGATTCACAGGGCATGAATATTTCATGTCTTTTCTTCCTCCAGATCCCTTTGCAATGCAACCATCCTAATTGCGGTTATGGCTGCCTCTTCGCCCTTATTTCCATGTTTGCCACCGGCCCGGTCAATTGCCTGCTCCAGGTTATCGGTGGTAAGTACGCCGAATATAAAGGGCATATTGTAGTTCATGTTCAGATCGGTAATACCATAGGTCACCCCCTGGCAGATAAAGTCGAAATGGCGCGTTTCGCCCTGAATTACACATCCCAGGCAGATAATGGCATCAAGTATTTCGTTTTCTGCCATAAGTTGTGCCCCAAGGGTAAGCTCGAAGCTGCCGGGGACATGTCTGATAATTATATCCTCTCTGTCAGCGCCTCTTGCTGTAAGGGTGTCAATCGTTTTTTCAAGCATCGCGGAGGTCACCTCGCTGTTCCATTCAGAAACAACGATTCCAAATATCATATCCTCTGCGCTGGGCAAATCATCCGGATTATGTTCGGATAAACTTCTCAGACCGGTTCCCATTATCACAATATTTAAAGGGTTAACTTTTTTGCATTTTTTTTATCCGGGATGGTTAATTCGCAGAAAGGTAAAAGAAGTTAAAGGTTAGCGGTCCATTTTAAGCTGCACCCTTGCAATATACTTCTCAACCTGTCTTCCCTCGGTTGTTTCGGGATACTCATCCCTTATGTTCTCATAAGCTTCAAGGGCTCTGCTGTATTTTCCGAGTTCTTCATATACCTGCCCGGCCTTCATCCAGAATATGGGAGAGGTAAATTGATTTGGCCTGCGTCTTGCTGCCTTGACATAGAAAGAGGCTGCTCTTTCCAGTTCACCCAGTTCTACCCAGGCATCGCCAACAGCACCAAGAGCAACCGATGACACCAACTGGTCCCTTGAATCAAAACTTGTGAGATAATCAATGGCATTTTGGTACTCTTCCAACCTTAGGTAGGATATTCCGGCATAATACCGGGCAAGATTGGCTACCCTGGTGACACTGTAGTCTTCTATTATATCGATAAAGCCGGGATAGTTGCCATCGCCATAAAGGGCAATATAGAAGGAATCACGCTCAAAATATCTTTCAGCCATAAAGATCTGTGACCTTGCTTCCTGTTCAAGGGGAGCAACATAGAGGTTTCTGTACCCCAGGTAACCCAAAACGACAACCACTATGGCAACAACAATTATTGTCAGGCTTTTCTGGTTTTCTTCAATATACTGCTCTGTTTTACCAAGGAGATTTTCTACTCCTTCTATTGGTTCTTCAGCATCGGATTTTTTCTTTTTAGCCATTTTTTATCCTGTAATGAATCTTTGTTTAATTATGAAACAGCAGTAAACTAAAATACTGTGAGTTTAATATTCTCGGCAAATGTAATCCTTTTGATATTTATTTTAAAATTTTATTGATCAAAAAGAAAGCTTTCTGTGGCTTATAACAATTTCAATAATCACCAATTCTTCCATCTTGCGATAGCTGACCTGCATAGTTAAATATTTATAATTATTTTCATTGCTGAATATCATTCTCATTCTTTACCTTTACAAGAACCATTTCAGACATTTTATATGCACTTAAAATCCTTATCAGTACTGAATTTCAAAAATTTCAACCAGGTTGAGTTCAATTTTACCAGCAGGATCAATTGCTTTGCAGGTAACAACGGTGTGGGAAAAACCAATCTGCTTGATGCCATTCACTATCTGTCACTTTGTAAAAGCTTTTTCAATTCAGTGGATTCTCAGAATATCCGTCATAATGAGGATTTTTTTGTGATACAGGGTGAGTATATGCGTAACGGTGATGATGAGAATGTATACTGTGGTGTTAAACGCAACACCAAAAAACAGTTTCGAAGGAATAAGAAAGATTATCAGAGATTAAGTGACCATATAGGGCTTCTTCCTGTTGTCATGGTATCTCCTGGTGACAGTGTAATTATTTCAGGGGGAAGTGAAGAGAGAAGAAAATTCATGAACGGGGTGATCTCCCAGTATGACCGGCAGTATCTGGAGGATATGATAGCCTATAATCACGCTCTTACTCAAAGGAATATTTTATTGAAGGATTTTGCCCGGAAAAGATATTTTGACCATGATTCACTTGATATATGGACCCGGCAACTGATTGGTCCCGGAGAAAGAATTTATGAGAGCCGCCGGTTGTTTATTGATAAAATGACTCCTGTTTTCCGGCATTATCAGGAATTTGTATCGCTTGGCAGCGAAAAGGTTGATCTTGTTTATCAATCACAGCTTGAGGGGAAGGATTTTCATACCATAATGGACAATGCCATTGAAAAAGACCGCATCCTGCAATTCAGTACCTGTGGTATCCATAAGGATGAACTGTTGTTTAATCTGGGTAACCATCCAATAAAGAAAGCCGGATCGCAGGGACAGCAGAAGACCTACCTCATTGCCCTGAAGCTTGCCCAATTTGATTTTATAAGAGACCTGAACGGGTTCCACCCTATTCTGTTGCTTGATGATATATTCGACAAGCTTGATCAGAACAGGGTTGAACAAATTATAAGATTGGTATCTGAAAACAATTTCGGCCAGATCTTTATTACCGATACAAGCATCGAAAGACTGAACAGAATTCTGAAAGATACAGGAATTGAGTTTTCCGTATTTGAACTGAAGGATCAAAATATCAGCGTAGTTTAAATAAAACAAACTACATACAATGACCTGGCAGCATTATGATAACTAAATCTGAAACTATAACCTGTAAATAAACATAATTGAAATGAGAAAAAGCAATACGCAACCGATCGGAGAGGTAATTTCCGATTACCTCAGAGAATTCAGGCTCGAAAAAAAAGTTTCGGAATCCAGGATTATAAACTCATGGCCCTCAATTGTCGGTCCTGCAATAGCAAGGCAGACTGAAAAACTATATATCAGAAAGGGGGTGTTTTATGTGCATATTACATCGCCGGTGCTGCGCAATGAACTTTCCTACATGAAAACCCGCATTATGGAGGTACTCAATGAACAGGCCGGGGAGATTATCATAACAAAGGTGGTACTGCGATGAAACTACGGGATTACAGGCATGGGGTTAATATTAATTGTTTAATAAAATTTTAAAATGGATTTCAGCTTACTCAAGGAAGTTATTGAAAATATCAGATCGGTAAAAATTGCTGTTGTAGGCGATTTCTGCCTCAATGCCTGTTTTTTTTCTTATGATTCTGACAGTGAAATTTCGGACAGGACCGGATTGCCCACCAGGCCGGTCCGCGAACAAAGTTATTCCCTCGGGGGAGCTGGGAACCTGGCAAATAATATTATTTCCTTACGAGTTAAGGAGGTAGGGGCTTTTGGAGTTGTCGGCAATGATCTTTTCGGCAGGGAGATGTTACGGCTAATGGATGATTCATCTATTGGAATCGCGGGTATGCTAACTCAGGAAAAAAAATGGTCAACTCATGGGTATTGCAAACTATATGTTGATGATCAGGAACTGAACCGCTTCGATTTCGGAAATTTCAATTCACTATCTGATGAAACGGCAGATCAGTTGATGGAAATTCTTGATGAACAGATATATGCGTTTAATGTTATTATAATATACCAGCAAGTCTTCTCCGGTATCCATACCGATTATATGCAACAGAAACTGAGCGGACTGATATCGCGGAATCCGGAAAAGATATTCATTTCCGATATCCGCGACAAGAGGAGATCATATAATGGCACCTGTATGAAATTAAATGATGTTGAGGCAGCACTTCTGAGTGGGATAAGGTCCGGTCCGGATATACCTGCCACTTATGATGAAGCTGTCAGGGCAGCAGAAACCCTTTTCGAAAGAAGTGGTAAACCGGTTTTTGTAACCTGCGGGAGCAGGGGATCCATAGCTGTTGATTCATCAGGTATTGTCAAGGTTCCCGGACTGGTGCATCTGGGGCGGGTTGATCTTTCAGGTGCAGGTCAAGGCTATCTGGCAGGTGTTTCTGCTGCGATGGCCGCAGGTTACAGTGCCGGTGTTTCAGCCCAAATAGGATCATTTGCCGCCGGCGTTACTGTAAACAAGCTGTTCCGGGAGGGGACCGTTACGCCTGCAGAGATTCTTGAAATAGGGAAAGACGCGGACTACATCTATGAGCCGGGGCTTGCGGAAGATATCAGGCAGGCCGTCTATCTTGACAATACTGAAATTGAAGTTATCAACCAATGGCCCGAAGATGTCCGGATCAGTCACGCAATATTTGACCATGACGGTACAATTTCAACCCTGCGTGAGGGATGGGAGCAAATAATGGCACCTGTGATGATAAGAGCGATCCTTGGAGATAATCACGGAACGGCTGGTAAGGCAGTATTTGATATAGTAAAAAGAAGCGTTGATGAATTGATAGACAAAACCACAGGAATACAGACCCTGGCACAGATGGCTGCACTGGTTGATCTTGTAAAGGAATTCGGATTCGTGCCGAAGGATCGGATACTCGATATTCATGGCTATAAAAAAATATATAATGATGAGCTTCTGAAGATGGTTCGCAGCCGTGAAAAGAAATTCAGGAGCGGAGAACTGGCCGAAACCGATTTTACAATCAAAAATGCTGTGCTGTTTGTTGAAAGACTCCACAGGGCAGGCATAAGGCTTTACCTGGCCAGTGGGACCGACCTGGAGGATGTACGGAGGGAAGCCGGCATAATGGGGTATGACCACTATTTTGATGGGGGTATTTATGGAGCTGTTGGTGATGTCAATAAGGAGGCGAAAGGGATTGTTCTTGAAAAAATTCTGAGTACTATTGGCAGATCCGCACATAAAAATATTGTAACCTTTGGTGACGGACCTGTTGAGATAAGAGAGACACATAAAAGAGGTGGTTTGACAGTTGGTCTGGCTTCGGATGAGGTAAAGAGGTTTGGTCTTAACGAAAAAAAACGGACCCGGTTGATAAAGGCCGGAGCAGATATAATAATTCCCGACTTTACCGGCATGGACAGAATTCTAAGCTTGTTAAACGTAAAATAACTATCTGCATGAATCCGATATTTGACCGGAATAAACTGGTGTTTAAAAGGCTTGCTGAACGTAAAAACCGGGTATCCGTCGAAAGGGACATGGTCCCGGTGGACAAAACTGTTGTTTTCCCCGAAAGGGAAATGGATCTTATCAGGAAAACCTCTGAGAGGGTCAGGACTGCACGTGAGAGGGGGAGTCCAGTGATCATGAGCTTTGGCGCCCATGCCATTAAGAACGGATTGGCTCCATTGCTGACAGCTCTGATCGGGGAAGGATGGGTGACTCACCTTGCTACAAACGGTGCCGGTATAATACATGACTGGGAATTTGCTTACCTGGGAGAGACAAGTGAGTATGTTAAGGAAAATGTGGGTCGGGGACAGTTTGGCATCTGGGACGAGACAGGATATTATATCAATCTGGCATTGAATGTAGGTGCATTTGAGGGACTGGGTTATGGTGAATCTGTAGGGAAGATGATTTTCAATGAGGGACTTCAGATCCCTGAAACCAGCTTATTGTATAAACTTGCCGGGGAGAAGGTGGAATCTGATCCGGGACTGGCGGCTTCTGCTGCTGACCTGGCCGGTGTAATCAACGAGTTCAGTCTGGAACCGGGCTTCATGTCCATCCCTCATCCCTGGAAAAAACATTCTGTGCAGTCCGCGGCCTGGGAGCTGGGGGTTAACTTTACCGGTCATCCGATGATAGGGTGCGACATTATCTACACCCATCCGATGAATCACGGAGCTGCACTCGGAAGGACAGCCCTGCGTGATTTCCTTCTCTTTGCCAGCAGTGTCAGCAGACTTGATCACGGGGTATATCTCTCCGTCGGCTCGGCGGTTATGTCGCCGATGATATTTGAAAAATCTCTCTCCATGGCACAGAACATTGCGATACAGAACATGACCCGTATTGACAACCATTTCATACTGGTTGTTGATCTGGCCGGGCTGGAGTGGGACTGGGAAAAAGATGGTGAGCCACCTCCTGACAACCCTGCTTACTATTTGCGTTTCTGTAAGACATTCAGTCGGATGGGAGGGGAGATGTACTACCTGACGGCCGATAACCGGGATTTTCTGCTGGCGCTTTACCAGGAATTAACGCAGGATTAAAAGGATAGTTATTGTAAGGGTTCCCTGTATTTCATCTGTTGGCCCTCGCAGTTATGGAAACCGAGGACAGATATGTTCAGGTGGTTGTCGATTTCAACTATGGCATAGCTGTTGTTTTCGGGCAGGCTGCTATCGACCATCGCTTTCATGGTGTAATAGTGAATGCCGTTTCTGAAGCTGTAATGTCCATTGTGGTAATGCCCCTGGAAAACAGCCAGTACCTTCCCGCTGTTTTCAATTATCCGGACTATCTCGACGGCATTATTGACACAGTAATCCTCCGGTATCCCTGAAAATGAATCGATAAGCTGGTGGATAAAGATTATCAAAGGAAGCTTACTGTCCGATAGTTCAGCTTTGAGCCATTCTAACTGGTCTGGTGGTATCATTGAACTGGTCCAGTCAAAGTTACCGGAGTCATAATCTGATCCATCTTCATTATAGTTCGGGTCAAGAACCACGAATCTGATTCCGCCCGAGTCAAACGAATAGAAGTTTCTTGCCTTTTCCTGCCCGTAATTTCTGATGCGACTCAGAAAATCATTCTTTGATATGTTGTCCATATCATGGTTGCCAAGGACATGGTAGACAGGGCCACCGAATCTGTTTATCGTTTTCTCAATATCTACAAGAAAGTCAATTGTCTCCTGCCTGTCCGGGGGACTGCCTTCATCTTTGAAGTCTCCGAGTTCAATTAAAAAATCCAGATTTTCCTTATTAAAATGGTTTATTGCATTCATTAATTTTGTTTTAGCCTGATCAAAATATCTGTTCCACAGTATTTCTGCACGGGCGTAGTGTATATCAGCTACCACCCCAAATCTTATCAGAGGTTTCTCTGCAGAAGAAATTAAGGATTCCCGAAAATCAGTAAGAGGCATTTTATTATCAGCTGTTTTAAAGGATGTTCGTCGTTTCATGTTTCTGCATTATAGGAAATAGGAATAAATAATACAACACAGGAATTCATAATTTGTTGTTATCGCTGGAAAATAGCTTAATTATGGATCAATAAGACAAAAAAAGCGTTAGATGGCTGATTAAAATTATTTCAAAATATGAATTTAAATATTTTTATTTTTATATCTGGAAATTAGCAAGATATGATTCCGGGTTATACCAGGATCAGCAGAGCTGGTAATTATTTTACCTCCAGTGGTATAAAAGTGATTAAGAGGAATTGCCGGTTTTTATTATATTGTGGGTTATTAAAAACATCTCCTATGAATTTCACCTATCTCGACACGATAATAATAATTGTTTACATTGCAGGGGTTACATTTTTTGGCATTAAGATCGCAGGGAAGCAATCATCCAGCAATGATTACTTTCTCGGAGGTAAAAAAATTCCATGGTTAGCGGTCTGTTTTGCAATTGTTGCAGCGGAAACCAGTACACTCACCTTCATCAGTATTCCCGGATTAGCATATATGACCAATCTGAACTTCCTGCAGTTAACGTTTGGATATTTCATCGGCAGAGTTATTGTAGCATGGGTAATCCTTCCCGCTTATTTCAAAGGCGAACTTGGAACTGCCTATACCTTCCTTTCAGGGAGATTTGGCATACCAATGAAAAACCTTGCATCTGGTGTATTTATGATGACAAGGGTTGCTGCAGATGGGGTCAGATTATTTGCAACTGCCATTCCACTGGCACTTATACTCCAGACTTCCTTTTTTGCAGCAAACTGGTCAACAGGATCTATATATGTTGTCTCAATTTCGCTAATTGCCCTGGTTGCATTCAGTTACACTTTTGTTGGAGGGATCAGGGCAGTGATATGGATGGACGTTATACAACTTCTGATCTATTTCGCAGGAGTTATAACAGCGATAATTGTCGTAAGCGGCCAACTCAGCGGGGGCCTTACCGGGGGCATAGCTACAATATATGGAGAGAACAAGCTCGATCTGTTTAATTTCTCTTTTGAGGGTGGGATTAAAGGATTTTTTACCACTCCATATACTCTTATAGCAAGTATTCTGGGCGGTGCGTTTTTATCAATGGCTTCACACGGAATTGATCAGCTTATCGTACAGAGGCTTTTTGCTGCAGGTTCTTTGGCTGCCAGCCGGAAAGCACTGGTTACTACCGGGGGCATAATAATCATTCAGTTTGCCCTGTTTTTATTCCTGGGAACCCTTTTGTACGCATTTTACGGAGGTGCCGATATAGTTTCAGACCAGGTATTTCCAAAGTTCATCATTGAGGAAATGCCGGTGGGTCTTTCCGGTCTCATTGTTGCCGCCCTTCTTGCTGCTGCCATTTCAACGCTTTCAGGCTCGATATCATCACTTGGATCAGCAACCATGTATGATTATGTTATTCCATATTACAAGAGATTAAATGCAGCTAATGAAATAATTATTTCCAGGCTGATAACCCTGATATGGGCCTTGCTGCTGGTGGGGTCTGCCCTGATATTCATGCAAAGTTCTCAGGCTGTTGTTGAGCTGGCTCTGTCAATTGCATCGTTTACTTATGGTGGACTTTTAGGCACATTTTTCCTTGGGGTTCTGTTTCGAAGTCCGCAATTAAAACAGGCAATTCCTGCATTTTTAACAGGAATTGTTTTTATGATATTTGTTATCCTGTTCACTGAGATTGCGTGGACATGGTACACCTTTATCGGTTCGGGCGTGACACTATTAACCGGCTTGCTTTTGACAGTCAGTGCCGGATACTTTGGCAAAAAGTGAGATAATTGCAATAATTCAATATTATGAAGCGCCATTCTGTTACCCCTTTAAAAAAAATCCTGATTGCCCCTGACTCCTTCAAGGATTGCCTCTCTTCGGAGAAGGTTGCCCGTTTTATTGCCCAGGGTATCGGAGAGTCAGCGCCGGATACTGAAATTATTGTTTTCCCGGTTGCAGACGGGGGAGAGGGTACCGCCTCATGTCTGGCCTGGCATCTTGGCGGGACATGGACTGAGCTTTCTGTATGTGATCCTCTGCACAGACCGGTTAAATCAGGCTATCTTCTTCTTGATTATGAGAATATTGCAGTTATTGAACTGGCTCGTGCATCGGGACTGGAGCTGCTAAGGCATGAAGAGCGCAATGCCCTGAAAACATCCACTTTTGGAACGGGTGAACTTATAAGGCATGCCCTCGATGCCGGAGTTAAAAAGATCATTCTCACAATCGGAGGAAGTGCCACGGTTGACGGTGGCACGGGCATTGCGGCGGCATTGGGTTTCCGGTTTACAGGAAAAGATGGTAAGGAAATCAGTCCGCGAGGGGGTAACCTGATGAATATCGAAAAGATCACGGCGGACTTTCTTTTCTCCCCTTCCGGGGAAACAAACGCTGAAACTGCAGGGTCAGGTCAGACCGGAGTGCACCAGAGGCTAAGGAATACTGAAATAATTATTGCCTGCGACGTTCAGAATATCCTTAACGGTCCTCAGGGTGCCGCCAGGGTCTACGGTCCCCAGAAAGGAGCTGATGCGGAAGCTCTGGCAATTCTTGAAAACGGACTCCGCCACCTTTCCGCGCTTGTCCGGAAAAACACAGGTTTTGATGCGGACAAGCATCCCGGTACCGGAGCTGCAGGCGGTGCTGCACTTTTCCTCCTGGCTTACGGTATGGCTGTGTTGCGTGGAGGTTTTGATATATTTGGGGAGATGACCGGATTCCGTGAAGCAGTGGATTCAGCCGACCTCGTTATTACAGGTGAAGGGAATATTGATGCACAGACTGCATATGGCAAGGCTGTTGCCTCAGTTGCACAGATCGCCCGAACCGGAAATAAACCCCTGATACTTGTCGGAGGATTGCTGGAGGGGGAGAGGGGGATGCTTAAGGATCAGTACGGGGCAGCTGCGGTTTATTCGCTGATGGACTTTGCGGTTGACAAAGATGATTCCATCCGTAATGCGCCCGAATATCTCAGAAAGAGCGGGCAGCAGATTTATGAATTTTTTACCGGGAAATAATTATCTGACATGAAACCCCCATGTGCTGACACACACAAAATAGTATGAACAAACCATGGGGGTTCCATGCGTTTGAAACACTGAATATGAATTAACTGCAAAATATAATTCATTGATTATTAACTTTATTAACCTGATTTGTACGCATGAAGCCGGACATTGTTAAGAAAAATTTTTGGAATTTAAAAATAAAATCATAGATTTGAAAAACTGCAGTGAAACAGGTTTTAATTAACAACCCTGTGGAGCTTGACCTGGATAATTCTAACTTATCAAACTTAACTATCAGGAAACATTAAACGGATAAGCCGTCAGTCCTGAAAAAAACCTTGAAAAAAATGAAAAAACCAGCAAAAAACAATTCCTGCTGCTCCCATCTTAACAGGAGACAATTTATTTCCCGCATGGCACTTGCAGGAGGCGCCGTATTTATCGGAATAAATGGTTGTACTTTTGAAGAAAGTGTCCGGGAGGTTATGGACGCACCCCTCATGCCGGGGGATGGTTCTGTCAGGCCCCGGATACGTATTGGTTTTATGCGGACAACCGATAAGAACTGGATGGGGTGGCCTGGTGCTGCATACGATCCAATAGAAAGCCAGGAATTGTACACGAATATTCTGGAGAAGGCAAATCTTGATTTAAATGTTATTCTTGATGTCGATACCGAACCCCTTAACAGTAACGAATCAATTGACAGGTTCCTTAAGAATGCTAAATCCGGCAATGCCGATGGAACTCTCATTGTGCTTCAGGATATTTATGCCTTAAGAGCCAATCCACTCCTGAATTATTTTATTGACCAACGAGGCAAATTACCTGTCGTGGTATTCAGTCCCCGCGGCACTTCCATGACACATGTTCACGGCCTTTTCAGAAATATACCAAATTTCTTCATGGCTACAACTCAGCACAATGAGTGGCTGGGACATGGTTTGCGAATGCAAAAGGCTCTATGGCAAATGAAAAATACCCGTTTAGCCGTCATAGGCAATACAGACGAGCGTTTAGTGAAGCTTGAACCTGTAGGTACGACACTTCATTATATGCCTTTTGACTGGTATCTGGAAGCATATCGTGCCACAGAAAATTCTGAGGAGGCCGAAGCTATTGCAAGAAACTACATAAGGAATGCCAGTGATGTAGTTGAACCCTCTAAAGAAGAAGTACTGGAAGGGGCGAGATGCTATCTGGCCAGCCGGAAAATCTTAACGGATACCGGTTGCCATTCTCTCACCATGGCCTGCCTTCACCTTATAGAGCAAAAGAAAGCCCCACCGCCGTGCATCGCTTATATGCAGATGTTAAATGAAAGAACCTGCGGTGGTTGTGAAGGCGATGTAAATGCAGCCCTGTCACTTATGCTGACCAGTTATCTTTTCAATAAACCCGGTTTCATGCATAATCCAACTTCATTTAATGTGCCTAATACCTATGGAGGATCACATTGTGTTGCTCCAACAAAAATGGATGGTTTTGATAAGCCGGAAGAAAAATACCTGCTTAGAAGTCATCATGAAACTGACTGGGGTACAGCTCCGCAGGTATTATTCAGAGAAAATCAGCCTTCAACGGTCT
>SLKJ01000164.1 GCA_007134675.1 Bacteroidales bacterium | reverse complement strand
TATTTCTTCTTCTACATTATCAGACAACTTGGTAATCTCATTAACATAACGGGATAAAACAAGATTAGCGCTGTACCTTAATCTTCCTGCTACCGCTGTGTTTGTGTAGCCAAGCTCAAAATCAAAACCCCGGTTTCTCATGCTGCCGATATTGACGAATGGATGTGAGCCGACGCCTGCAACAGCAGGAACTCCGACGGGGTATAACATGTCATCCGTATTTCTCTCCCAGATATCGATGCCCAGATTAACAGTATTATCCAGTAGAGAAGCATCAATACCAAGGTTAAGAGTGGTTGTAGTTTCCCATGTAACATCAGGGTTCCCGAAAGCAAGGGGCATAAATCCGGAAAAGTGATCGGTGTTGCTGCCTGTAATTGGATAGGTTGAAAGGTTAAGCCGGGCGGCTCTCGCGCCAAAAGTTGTATAAATGTTATAATTACCTATATTGTCATTTCCTGACATACCCCATCCGGTACGCAACTTGAGAAAATTCAGCCAGTTTTGTGAGCCCGCCATGAATGGTTCGGATGAAATAACCCAGGCACCCGAAAATGCAGGAAATGTTGCAAACCGGTTTTCCCTGCTGAATCTTGATGAGCCGTCATGGCGAACCGTTGCTTCAAATATGTATCTACCACCCAAAATACTATAGTTCACACGACCAAATACGGAGAACAGGGACCACTCCCATCCACTTCCGTCATTCGTAATATCACTCTCTCCTGAGCCGAGACGCATAAAGTTTACATCTTCGGAGAAATATCCGGTTCTGCTTCCAGAGAGACTTTCAAAACGACTCTCAATGGATTCAGTTCCAACTAAAGCCTCAATCCTGTGGTTATCTGCAATCGTCCTGTTATACTGCAAAGTATTGGCCCAGTTCCACTGAAATGCCTCACTCGAACCTTGGTTATATGTTGCAGCGGTAAAGTAAAGGAGTGCTTCCGGATTGGTCATCCTGTAACTACGGCTATTCCCGTTGCTGTAGTTATACCCGAGCAGTGACCGGAAAACCAGTCCCTCAGTGAGTGCAAAGTCACCAAATACATTACCCATTATGCGGGCAGTTCTACCACGCTGATTTCTGTTTCTGTGGAGATGAGCATAAGAGGTTTCATCTCCGGCACCTAGCCCGGCTGCTTGGTTACCTGCAAAATTTCCCATAATATCATATCTCGGGATAATTGGAAGATTAGTGGATGCCCTGTATACAGGACCCATTTCAGTGTTGTCAGTCCGTTGTCCTTTGTTTTCTGTGCGTGAAATATTAAGGGTCTGGCCGACACTAAACCGATCAGATAATGTTGCATCGACAGTATTGCGGAACGTGTACCGGTCGAATCCGGTATGTATAAACATTCCCTCTTCATTCATATAACCAGCTGAAGCTGAGTATGTAACATCCTGAGTGCCTCCTCTGATAGAGATATCATACTCATCTCTTACACCCGTCTGGGAAATTTCTTCCAGCCAGTCGGTACCTTCCTTATTGGCTCTTGTAATGAGATTATCGGGATAGCTGTAATTGGAAGGATCTACAGCCGGGTCACCTTCCATGGTTCCTGCCGGCCTGATATAATCAGGTATTCGGGGTGTAGCACCTGAACCGTACTGCGGATGGCTTGGGGCCACCCCCCTGTTTTGAAAAATAAGCCATTCCATTTCAGCGTGTTCCTGGGTATTAAGAAGATCATACAGATGATCAGGTCTTGAAAACCCTCGGGTTGCATTAAATGAAACAGATGGAGCGGTGTCTCTCATTCCTCTTTTTGTTTCAATAATTATTACTCCGTTTGCTCCTCTTGTTCCGTAAATTGCAGCTGAAGAAGCATCCTTCAGTACGGAAATGGATTCAATATCATTCGGGTTGATACTTGTCCCCGGCCCTGTTGGCACACCATCAATTACATATAAAGGTTCAGGAGCGTTAATTGTTCCAATACCCCTTACACGAATGACTGATCCACCTCCTGGTAGGTTAGAGTTCGATACTGTGACACCTGATACCTGGCCCTGAAGACGTCCAATAACATTGGAATTTGTGGATGACTGCAATTGTGCAGAAGAAACAGTAGAAACCGCACCGGTTAGTTCCTCTCTGAGCCGGGTTCCGTAACCAATAGCCACAACTTCTTCAAGAAAAACAGCTTCAGCATCAAGTTCAACATTTATAACTGTTCGATCATCAACCTGAACTTCCCGCGTTCTCATACCAACGAAAGAAAAGACCAGAACTGAGTTCGGAGGAACATTTGACATTGAATAGTTACCATCAATATCAGTAATCACACCAATGGTTGTGCCTCTCAACATTACAGTAACACCGGGAAGAGGCTCTCCTGTTCCAGCATCAACAACACGTCCTGTAACAGTGATTTCCTGTTGCTTTATAGATTCAGGATTGGGCAGGAGAACAATAAAGTTTTCCCCAACTTCCTCAAACGTCAGATTCGCCTGATCGAGTGCACTATAAAGCACATCCTGTATAGGCTGGTCTACATGCGACACAAACACCTGGCGGTTAAGTTCCTGTAGATTGTCATTGAAAAGAAAGCTTATGCCTCCTTGTTTTTCAATTTCATTTATCACCTCTCTGACAGTGACATTTTGCATGTCGACAGTCATCTTTTTGTTCTGCGAAAATACGCTACCTGCTTGCAGGCTCACCGCAGAAAACAGAATGAGAAATAGAAAAATTTTCATGGTTAGAAGAATTTTTTTGACATTTTGCAGTATTAAAATGTCATGGTTAGGTTTGTTTTTCATAATTTTCCAAAAGTTAAAAATTAAACATATAACTACTTGATTTAGTTTGCTTTTAGGTAATAAGCATAGTATTTTGTTCCGAAAAATATCGAGGTATTTTCCGGCATTTTTTCATAGGCGGTGGGATTTAAGGGGTTTTTTTTAGGTTTATTAGTTAGAATAAAATATTTGTTGGTGGAATAAATAAAAGCTAATCATTGAAAAAATAATAAATAGTTAGTAATCAAATAAAAAATAAAACTGGTGGAAAAATTATTATTAGTTAGTGGTCAGGTAAAAAATGAAACTGGTGGAAAAGTAAATATCAGTTAATGGTACAATAAGTAATTTAAGTGTTATTATTCAAATCAATTGCTGAAAAAAACCCGGTTTTTGTCTATTTTATAATTTATTTTTGAGGCAGTTGCAATAGCTCTCAGTACTTCTTCTACAGTAACATTTTCCAACACACCTGAATATTTCATATCTTTTATCGATTCATTCTCAAAAGAAATATCAATATTGTAAAAACGTTCCAGTTTTGGGGCAAGTTTTCCAAGTTCTTCTGACCGGAATACCAACTTGCCATCTTTCCATGAGGTGTATTTATCTGTATTAATTACCTGCGCAATCTGAATACTTGGTTTTCGAACCAATTCCCCCACTTTCTCCACCATAATATCCTCATCCTTAATATCCTCCTCTTCGACTTCATCAATCCTGTGCATTTGAACAATTCCTTCAGCACGTGAATAGGTTATTTTCTGATTTTGCGTTAATAAAACTGGTCGTGCGGCAATTCCTTTTTCTGTAACATTAACCTCAACCTTTCCACTCACAATTGTGGTTTCAGTTATCTCTTCATCAGGGTAGGATTTTATATTAAATTTTGTGCCAAGAACTCTGATATTTAAATCGCGGGTATTAACAGAAAAAACCGAATTTTCATGCTGCTGAACATCAAAATAGGCTTCCCCCGAAAGGGAGACGTCCCTGTCTCTGAGACCGAAATCAGATCTGTAGGTAAGTTTACTGCCCGCATTCAGCCACACTCTGGTACCGTCAGAAAGCATTATGCTGGTCCGCGACCCCATTGGAGCAGTAATTTCATGAAATGTATGCTGGTAATCAGACAGATTTTTTAATTTAATTCCGAGAAAGGAAGAAATCCCTATGAGAACCAGGATACTTGCGGCGATTGATAGTTTCCGGAAACTGGCTTTTATACTTTTTTCACCTTTGTCTTTTACCTCTTTTTGCAGTAAGGTCCGAATCTTTAATCTGTTCCATGAGTTGCTGATAAACTCATCATTTTCATCAGACTCCAGTGATTTAAGCCATATTCGCTTTGTAGAAAACCAGGTTTTCCTGTTCTCCCTGCTCTGCTTCAACCATTGTAAAAGAAATTCGGACTCTTCGTCATTTGCAGAGCCGGCAAGAAATCTGGCAATAATTGAATCAGTATTTTTTTTACTATTCATTAAAATTCTCTCATTACTATTAATAAAGACGTTTTAAAAGGAGGAATCCCTAAAAAGAGACCGGTAAAAATATTATCTAAATTTGAAAAAGCTTTACTCATGCTACGAACAGAGTTTTTTGTGGTATAGGAAATTGGTGTAATTCAACCTCATAATAACCTACAGATAATCCTTTAAATCTTCTTTTAAGATTATCAGGGCCCTGGAAATATGATACTCTACGGTCTTTTCAGTGACATTCATTTTTTTTGCAATTTCTGAATTTTTCTGATATTGACTCCTGCTCAAAATAAAAACGTCACGGGTTTTTTCAGGAAGTTTGCTGATGGCGGATTCAACCAACTGGCCAATCTCTTTTTCAAATAACCTGCTTATACCTGTCTCAAAGTAAAGCCGGTTCATCAAAAGAGCTTCTTCAAGTCTTGCCTCCTGTCTTTTATTGTGCTTTTTAACGACTTTGAGGTGCCTCAGGTGCTGGATGCAGTTATTGTGGACTGATTTGTAAAGGTAGGATTTTATTGATATGTGAATTGCCAGGGTTCTCCGTAATTCCCATATTTTATAAAATACATCGTGAACCAGATCTTCTGCCAGTTGTGAATTGCCTGTGTAAAATTTAGCATAATTATGAAGAGCAGTAAAATATCTGCGGAACAGCTCCTCAAAAGCTAATCCGTCGTTTTTTTTTAGTCTTTTAAGTAGTTCACTGTCCTTCACTTATAAGCAGTTTGCCAGTTCAATACAACTTGAAAATTTTGACATTTACTATTTCGTATCTCAAAACAAATATATGAGAAATTGTTTAAAACCCATATATAAAAAAATACTGGATAGGTAGTTGCTTATTAAGTTTTGGGCACTTAATGCATAATTTGTCTGCCATGAGAAAAATAAGCGTATGCCGTCAATCAATTACTGGTTCTTTGTTATATAAATTATACGATGCTCAAACTCACCCTTAATATCCAGCTCAAGTTCATTTGAATTAACTACAGCCTCATAATTAAAAAATTCTATACCTGATCCCGGATCAATCCAGCTGACATTCCAGTTGCCCGGGGACAGCTCCAGCTTCAGTTTCTCACCTTCACCACCCCCGATCAGCTGAATCACATAATGGTTTTCCAGGTCGGTCAGCACATTGGCCCCTGCCCCGGGTGGAGTAACACTGAGAACCTCCGGATGAATGTCCATTTGCCAGAATGGAACCCTGGCAATGAAACTTCCGAGGTTTCCTACCGCCTCATGCTGAAAGTTAACTACAGATTCGGTATGATCGCCTACACGCGGCCTGTGAAAACGCGCAGATGCTGCTCCGCCCACAAACCTGCTCCAAAGTACAATAGCACCACCCTCAGGATCACGGGTATAATCTTTTGAAACAATCAGTGGGCGTTCAGTTCCGGCCTCTCTCATTGCGGTCCGATATCCTGCAATCCTTTTGCTCCCCTCAAGCGCCTGTCTTCGCGGATTGCGGCCAAACTCATGCTGTGATACAGCCTGGGCAATATCAACATAATCAAAGTGAGGATCAGTGGATAAGGTCATCGGACTGAAAATATATTCGCATTCACCTCCACCATCTTTCCCGTTTGTTGAGGGCATATCACCTACCATCATCAAGGGAGCCCTTTGCCTGATATAATCTGCCCAGAATCTGCTCCACTCCAGGTCGGCACGGCTTTCGTTTGACATGTTGATCAAAACATTGGGATAATCGGAAATGATATCCAGCAGATGATCAACATAAAGCTTCTGAAGAGCCAGAACCTCTGTAATATTTGATTTTGAAGGAAGGGTGGAATAAAATGGCGCATTACATTCGGTTGTAGTTTCAGGCAGAATGTCATTGCCATAATTGATATTGTTACCCGGGTTAAATGGATGGCCGTTCCATGCTCGCATGGGACCGGGATTCCACGCACCGCCAACGCCTCTGGAAACCGACCAGTCGTCCCAAACTTCCAGAGATACAATGATACGCAGATCGCGCGCCAGATCCAGGTAATCTTTAAGGCGCCTCTCCCACTCAGGCTCAAACCGCGCCAGATCATAACGCCCATCTTCCATCCTGACCCAGGGCTGTAATACCCTGATGACTTCCGTATAATTGGGGTCATAGGGCATCAAACGTACTAAACCGACTACATGCGGACTTCCTGTCTCACTGATCAGCCCGGCAATACGGTTTAATTGCCCATGAAAATTTACCATGCCGGGACGGCTTATGGGAGTCCAGGCATGAAAGTCGGTTGCCCCTATAGGGAAAACAGGCGTATCTCCCCATGCAAGATAAAAAGGATTCCCTGCGTAAGGCTGGACACGGTCGGTTGTATCTACGGGGGCGGACTGTTTCATGAAAATGTTACATGCACAAAATAGCAGTAACAAAGGAAAAATAACCATTGATTTAAATACAGGGGCTGCTCTTTTCATTTTTATAAAATATAAGTTTTATAGGTTTATAGTAATCTTAAAATTAAAAAATTAAACTAAAAT
>SLKJ01000049.1 GCA_007134675.1 Bacteroidales bacterium | reverse complement strand
CACTTAATACTTCATCAATACGCTGGTTATTTGCATTCAATGAAACAATCCGATTAAGTCCATCAAAGTCATCATTATACAGAAACCTGAACTGACTTTGTAGTTCAATATCCCGAAAGACCTCCTTCACAGTTTTGCCACTTACTGCAAGGTCAAAGGTGGTACTTTGGGAAAATATGCTTCCTGAAACATTCAGCACAGAAAACAAAATAAAACTTATTAGTAGTTTCATAATTAGTAAGTTTTTGTTCTTTTGACCAAAAAGGTAAAAGATTTCATGGTTAGGTTTTTTTTCCATAGTTTTGTTAGGTTTTAGGAATTAGAATGGGGGGACATATGCAGAATAGGATCAAAATCCTCTTCCTGAGTGGATCCCGGTTAATTTCTAAAGCAGTGATGCAATAATTTCTGATTGGGAGAACCGCCATTCTCCCAATCTTTTTTTAGTCGGGGTTTTTATCATCTATTATCGTTATAAGTGAAACATATAGTAATCTTCAAGACTTGGCTGATATTCTATTATATCTTTCCTTAAGATCTTTGTTCAGGGTTAAAAACACATTATTCTGGCTGATGGAAAAATCCATAGGAATTGTAAGCCTGATGGCATAAAGAAGCTGTTCCAGTGTTTCCTGCTCAAGTGATCCGGTAAGACGGTAATTCTTTAACTCATCATCTTCAAAAATTATTCTGACATCATAAATTCTCTCAAGCTTGACTGCAAGATCAGTCATCCATTCACTTTCAAAAATAAATCTCTTATCTTTCCATGATGTATAAATCTCTGTATTTACTGATTCAATTGCTAAATTTTCAGACAGTTTTGTTCTTTCAGGCTGCTTTACTGCTTCAATCTCCTCAACTTGTTCATCAGCTGTAACCCGCCGGGTAACATCAATTCTTCTTTCTCCGATAGTATAGGAAGCCCTTTGATTTGGCCGCAGCACAATCCTTTCAAGCTGCCCTTTATCGGTTTTTCTCTCCAGACTCACCAAACCGGATACCAGTGTTGTCTCGACCTTTCCTTCCTCCGGGTAAGTTTTCACATTAAATTCAGTACCAATTGCGTGAACAACCAGATCTGCTGCATGCACACTAAAGGGTAGTTTATCATTGCAGGCAACCTCAAAAAATCCCTCTCCTGTCAAATAAACACTTCGTTCATAGATATTGTATCCTGTTGAGTATTTCAAAGTGCTGCCTGCATTAAGCCACACCTTAGTGCTGTCAGGTAAAAAAATCCTGGATTTTGCACCCAGAGGTGCTTCAACAACAAATTCGCTTTCAACTAAAGGACGGGTAAAGGGTAAGAACTCATAGAGCAGATGATAAGTTATCACTCCGCTAAAAAATGCGATAATAAATACCGCGGCAACCCTTGACCAGCCTCCGGTTATTTCAGGTACACTGATAAGCTTAATCCCTGTTCTTCTTGCTATCCGTGTCCATATTCTTCTGCAATTATATTCACTCTTCTGTGTGACTATCCCGGCAGCAATCCAGGCATCCCTGAGCGATTCATAATATTCAAAATTGGATTTATCTGCATTAATCCAGTGGTAAGCAATTTCATATTCCTTATCATCTGCCCTGCCCAGCAAACAACTTAACAGCAATTCTTTCCTTGAATTGTCGACCATATTTAACGACTTATATTAATAATGACACTAAAAGTCTATTGAAGTATTATTCGGAGGGAGAGAAATCCGAAAAAATTTTATCTGGATGGATTTTAGCATAGACCCGGAGAGGATAAGCTAGGTAGCTGTTATTTCCTTTATCTTAGCCCGTATCTGTTGTAAAGCTTTCATTATCTGACTTTTCACAGTGTTGACAGAAATATCAAGTCTTTCGGCTATCTCTTTGTGAGGAAGATCTTCGATCCGGCTCATACAAAAAATCTTCGGGCACTGAGGAGGCAAATCTTCAATTACCTTTTCAACTCTTTCATTGAATTCATTTTCAATTATTCCCGAAAGTGGATAGGAAGATGATCCGTAATCGTGAGTCTTTGAAGAATAAGAATGATAAATAAAAAAATCACGATACCTGTTTTCTGATCTTTTCTTCCGTAATAAATTAAGGCAGGCATTATAGGTACTTCTGTAAAGGTACGAGCGGATGGAAGTGTGAACATTGATCTTTTTCCTGTCTTCCCATATTCTGACAAAAAGACTCTCCACCGCATCTTCAGCTTGAGCTCTGTCCTTTAATATCTCCTGCGCATATCTGCAAAGCTGCTCAGAATATGTATTGAAAACATATTCAAATGCCTTTTTGCTACCGTATTTCAGCTCTCTTAAAATCCGCTTTTCAAAAATATCCATGACATAGTAATTGAGCTCAGAAAAAGCAAATTAAAAGAAGTTTATCAGAATATCAATTCTAATAATCAAAATTTTATTTTTTCATCGGAGATTCAAGCAAATACGGGATAAGCACCTCACTGAAGTTAGCGCCTCAATATCAGAAGCATCTAACTTTGTCATTACTCCGGGTGCTGTCAGCTATGACAACCTCGGGAAGCGGGTATGCGCAATAAGGATGCGAAATAAATATTTTATGTATAGTACTTTTGTCTGAATAATTATATATTTCCCTCCAATTCCAAACCATACATTTTTGAGAAAGCTTTCATTCTGCGAGCATCACTTCGGTTGCCCCAGAAAAGAATTGGATGAGGGCCGGGATAGGTATCACAAACGTTATCCACTTTATCCAGTTCCACTAAAACACGGGTAGCACATCCACCGGTAGGCGGGTATCCGGGTGATCTGTTAACTTTTCCTGTCCAACAACTTATTTTGTTGTCATCACCATAATACCTGACTAGCATGACAGGTTCGCCAGGTGTCCACTGGACGTCCAGGGCTGCTGTTGCAGGGGACTGATGTGTAAATGGTCTGATATGATACTCCTGATCAGGTCCCTGAGGACCTTTCAATTTGATAGCGCAGGTGCAATGGGATCCAAAATGAAGATTATCACTGGTATCATATCCTGGATTGTGCATAAACCCGGCTCTTTCCCATAACCATCGACCCATCATTTGAGTCAAAGTCGGGTCAAGATGATTTTCACAACCACAGGGAATAAGGTTACCATTGTTAATGGCAAAACTTAAGCAAGGCTTCCGGTGGAGAAGACGAAGGCAATGTATAGTTATGGCGTCAGCTCCGTATTCTTCCATAATTTTATTCACCGCATAGTGCGAACGCATAGCTTCAATAAAATAATGATCTTCTACTCCTGTAACTTTTTGCGCTTCGTCTTTTATCTTCATAGCCTCACTTACAAGTTTATTATCTGGTTTAATGCTGTCAAAAAGATCATTAAACTCCTCAGCCCGGATACTGACAATATCAGTATTCAGAAATTTTTCATTTCCCCGCATCATCTGCTCCTCCTCCTGAGGAGTTATTCGTAACAATCTGCTCTGCGCCAACATTTTCTTTGCACGTACAGCGAGCATTCCTCTTTCAATCTCATCCCAGTTTTCAACTGAAGATACATAATAAATGCCTTTTGTATTCATCAAACCCGGGAGAGGAAGCTGGTGTTTTACCCCGACAGGTTCATAAACTATTGCTGCAGGAGCAGATTCCCTGGCAATCTGCAATGACCATCCGGAAAAATCGTTCCAGAAGTTCACAACCAGAACAGCATCAGGTTTTTTCGCCCTGCTTTTCTTAATAAACTCACTTACCTCAGCTTCCTGATAGATCACTGTGGGAGAATATTCTACCTGTACACCAAGCTCATCAGCTATTGATCTGATTTTTGAGCTAAATAACTCCCTTTGCTTTTCATATTCAAATTGATTCCCGGGATAGGTAAACCAGTCGAACCTGTGACGGAATTGTTTACCATAAACAGCATCAAAGGGAGGGTACAGGAATGTAACCAGAACCCTGGCAGGTTCTTTTTTTATTGTCGGTAATGGGCCGGAAAACACGGAGAACTGATTTTCATCATTTACTATGTCATATCCCATAGAAGATGATACTCCGCCAGCCATGGCGAATATTCCAGAGGCTTTTACCGTCTTGCTTATAAATTCACGGCGGTTCAGCCCTTCAGATAAACATGACGTACACATAATTTGTAAGTTTTAATTTGACATATTATTAAATGCTTTTTCTCAGTTGTAATGGCATTGCCTGTTTAATCCCGGGATGACCTGACAAAATCAATTGCGGTATTAGGTGCCAGGGGTTCACCACCTCCTGCAGGCCAGGTGGGAGTGCCAATAAATCCCTCCTGACCTCTGGCGGGGCTTTCTCTCATTCGTGCAGTTGCGCCTTCTACGGAATTTTTAACCAGACGCAACTCCCGGCATATTTTTGTCAGATCATTCATAACTATTGCTTTGACGCTATCTGGAAATTGTTCTTCATTGGATACACCGGCCCTGATATTAAACGAGCCTGCCCCATCAACCAGATAAACACCATAATCACGCATGGCTTGTGCTATCCTTAACCCCGGCTCGCTCAGGCCCATTTTGGTTAAATCAGGTCCGCCTCTGTCATGAACCTTGCCGTTTACAATACAATCCGGTCCCGGTGGTATTGCAAGCAAAGCCCCATACGCAAAAGGCCCGAGGTTGTTGTTAGGGTTACTTGCACCATTATCACCGGATGTAGCAGGCCATTGGATATCCTTTCCAAGTACATGATGTTCAATCCCGGCGCTTTCAGCAGACCTGTCATGTAAGGGAACAGACATCTGGAAGGCGTGACCGATCCTGTGCCCGGTTTTCATCACCTCCCAGGGCCTTAAGGCACCTCCAAGCAGGGATATTCCAGCTGCACTTGTGCCAACTCGTTCGTTTATACTGCTTCCATGACCGAGATCATCGAGATAATAAGGGGGTCGTGCTATCGAGGCGGTTATATTATCGGGATCTGATCTGTCATATTCGTAAAACTCGCGTACCTGACCTGTTGTGCGGTCAATGACAATTGCGACCCCGTCCTGGCAATCACCATATCTTTGCCAGCCAACGGGAAAGTCCGTTCTTGAAGGGATCCTGATAGTTAAAGGAAATCCGTGACCATCCGGATTTGTATTCCAGCGATCACAGCTTTTATGTGTTATCGTTACTTCCGGACTCGTTTCATCTGCAATTCCATAGGGTGAGTTAAAAGGAAATTGATCATTAATTAAAAACCTCCTTGCCTGCTGCCAGATTATGTTTGTGATATCTGTGTCTTCTGCATAAATAGCATCTGTACCAACCGGTCTGTGCCAGGCACTTTTCGAATTAAATGGGTTATAGACCCAATCTTCTGAATGTTCCGAAGTTATAATATATTTTTGAGCAAAAACTGACTCGTGGATAATAAACAGATTAAAAAAAATAAAAGCAGTAATCAAACAAGGCAGATGAACCGAACCTTGTGTAATTTTGCTAAGAAAATGAAAATATCGCTCTGATGTCATGATTTTTGATTTTTGGATAAAGATTTTCCGGTTACGTTTTTACCTCATAAATCCCGGGTTTTAAGCAGTATCCTTAATATTATTTCGAATTATTTATTACACGAATACATGGAGGTTCAAGGTGAATAAGACTACTGTTTGATTATTTTGAAGGTTCCGGTATTTCCATGACCTGATGTAATTCTGACAAAATATAACCCGCCGGGTTCAGGCAAACTGATATCTGTTACAGCGCTGTGTAATTGTTTTGCTACAACCAACCGGCCTAGTCCATCATGTATTTCGACAAAGGCAGCATAAGGTAAATTAAGTAACGAAATAGTTATATTACCTGAGGTGGGGTTGGGATATATCCTGATGTTTTCACCAGATATACCGGAATTACTTATCTCATCATGAGCAGAACTGACAAAGTCTATCGCAGTATTAGGTGCAATAGGCTCCCCACCTCCTGCAGGCCAGGTGGGAGTGCCAATAGACCCGACTGCCCATCCTCCGGGTCCCCAGGTGGCACTCATTCGCGCAGTTGCGCCTTCAACAGAATTCTTAACCAGACGCAATTCCCGCATTATTTTTGTCAGATCATTGTTTACTGCTGCTCTGACGCCAGCAGATAATTGTTCTTCGTTGGATACACCAGCCCTGATATTAAATGAGCCTGCCCCGTCAACAAGATAAACACCATAATCACGCATGGCTTGTGCGATCCTTAAACCCGGCTCGCTCAAGCCCATTTTGGTTAAATCAGGACCTCCCCTGTCATGAACCTTACCGTTTACAATACAATCCGGTCCCGGTGGTATTGCAAGCAAAGCACCGTAAGCAAAAGGCCCGTGGTTGTTTTGAGGAAATCTGGCTCCATTATCGCCAGATGTAGCAGGCCATTGAATATCCTTTCCAAGAACATGATGTTCAATCCCGGCGCTTTCAGCAGACCTGTCATGTAAAGGAACAGACACCTGAAAAGCGTGACCAATCCTGTGTCCGGTTTTCATCACCTCCCAGGGCCTTAGTGCGCCTCCAAGAAGGGATATTCCTGCTGCACTTGTGCCAACCCGTTCACCCAACGTGCTTCCATGCCCCAGTCCCTGAAGATCATAAGGAGGCCTGACTATCGAAGCGGTTATATTGTTTGTATCCGATCTGTCGTATTCGTAAAACTCACGTACCTGACCCGTTGTACGGTCAATGACAATTGCGTTACCGTCCTGGCAGTCACCGTATCTCTGCCAGCCAAAGGGAAAATCCGCTCTTGAAGGTATCCTTATGGTTAAAGGAAATCCGCGACCATCCGGATTCATATTCCAGCGCTCACAGCTTTTATGGGTTATCGT
>SLKJ01000122.1 GCA_007134675.1 Bacteroidales bacterium | reverse complement strand
GTCCGTGTTCCGCATCCGGCAGGTATTCATTTGTGCGGAGCCTCCAGTAATCAATATTATTCTGAGGCCAGTCATGGTTCCTGACAAATATGTTGGCAATCTGATAATCCATGAAGTTGTCTGTATCAATGCGCGTCCGGATATAGTCGAAATGCTCCTGTTCGCTCAACCCATGCTCCTCGATATATTCGAGAGTTTCCAGGAAGTGCTTGTTGTCCCCCTCCTTGACAAGATTCCTCCTTGTAAGCAAATCAATATTTTCCGGATCCACACCATGAACCCTCTTCAGATAGTTTTTGTCATACCTTTCCCTTATGTTGTGTATTCCCCAGTATTCACCATTAATGAAAAGCAGTATTGGCCGGTAAGCCTGGTTATCAAAGTCAAGCGGGGCGAATACCCTCTGTATGGCAGCATCACGGAACATGGTGATGTTCTGATCCTGACCGGAATTGCGCAGCAGAAGCACCTGGTACTCGTCATATGGCAACTCAGGGAATATCCGGTGATTAAATGTGGGTGCGCCGTATCTTTGACGTGCATAGAGCCGGAGCGATTTCATAGAGCGGGCCCTTGACCATCCTCCGTGAATGCGCACACCCAGATCCTGCCGAAGGGAGGGAAAAAGTTCTCCGTCCTCAAAAAACTCAAGATGAGCCTGGCGCTCCCATTCATGACCCCTTTGTCTGTAATTTGCAGGTCTCCCGGGATTTAACTCAGCATCTGGATTGTTCTGCCGCCACTCATCAAATATCTTCCCTGCCACATATATACCATCTGTATAGTCAAAGAGATAATCCTCCTGTATGCTGAGGGACAGCACAGGCAGATGCCAGGTATTTGTACCTGAGAAGTGGTCAGGGAAATAGGTGTGGGTAATAACAGGGCTGGGCAGGGCACCCTCTTTCACAACTCGTGCACGGACCACCGTGGCTTTTGGAACAGGCTGTTCGGGAAAATAAAATTCAGGTTCACGGTGCCAGGTGGTGGCAATATGTGTCAGCCGGTCAGGTTCGTCACTGCGATCAACGATGGCAAGTACATCTTCATAGGTGTGTGTATGGTATTCTCCCTGAATTAATTCGCCAACAGGATCACCCGGATTTTGAGGGTACTTGTTTTTGTAAAACCAGGTCTTCCCGGACAGGTTTTGCTGATCCGGTTCTGATCCATCGAGGGTATAAAGGATGGTAGCATCAGGATCGCTGCTGGAAAGGCTGAGCCACAGGGTATCTCCATAGAACCCCCCGGGGTGCGAAAATGATGGGGAAGAAAGAAACTCACCATAGCCATCTTCCGGATTTTCACTTCCGGGAGACGGGCTGGTGAAGTATATCAATGAGCCGGTTCCATCGGGAGCCCTGCCATAGCTAATATCCCTGGGTATTGGGGTCGGGGGCACCGAATCAACAAGGTTGCTGTCGGGGCAGGTTAGAATGATCTCCTCTCCGGCCGACTTGATGGAAAAATTGGTATGCAGCTCCGGGCCTTCAACCCTGTCCTTTCCCGAAGCCCATACAAGAAGATATTCACCGGGTTCAATCAAAACGGCAGGAAACACCCAACGAAAGGGATTGCTAAAATCGTCCGACAGTCCAAAACCCTCAAGATTAATTGTATCTTCTCCGAAATTGAATAGTTCCAGCCAGTCCTCGAAATCGTCGTCCTCATCTGCCAGGGTGCTGCCATTAGACGACATAATCTCATTTATGGCAATCTCCTGGGCACTTGAAACTGAGAAGATAAGGAAAAAATAAACCGGAATCAGAAGACGTATAAACTGGAAACCGGAAAAAGCCGCGCCGGAAATATTGATTTGATGTTCAGGTTCTATGTTTTTCTTATTATTAGGTTTCATAAATATGTATATAATAATCTGACGTTCCTTCCTGCAAAATATACATGATGACAGAGCGGATAAGAAACCAAAGGTAACCAAATAAGCCCTGATATGCAAAAAACCCAATAACCCGTTAGTGCCGTGGCGATTATTAATTGATGTGTTCAGCGAAGGGGCTGGGATTAATGATCGTATCACTAAAAATCCATAAGGGTTTTATAAAGCTTATCAACAGGTAACCCCATAACATTGAAATAAGAACCTTTAATGGCTTTTATACCTGTAAATCCTATCCACTCCTGTATTCCATACGCACCAGCCTTATCAAAGGGTTTATAATTGTCTATATAGTAAATAATCTCATCTGCCGTCAGCTTGTGAAAAAATACTTTTGTGAGTGAATGAAAAGTTATGGCCCTGCTTTTATTCCTTATGCATACACCCGTAATAACCTGATGTTTGCGCCCGGAAAGTTCGGCCAGTATTCTGATTGCATCATCCCTGTCAAGGGGTTTGCCCAATACTTTTTTCCTGCACCATACAATTGTGTCTGCCGTAATAAGCAGGTCATTATCCTCTAGAGAACCAAAGACAGCCTCAGACTTTTTAACAGCCAGATAAACAGGTATCTGCCGTTTAGTAAGAGATTCAGGATATGTTTCATCATCGTTGCCATTGCCAATTATTTCGAAATTAACTCCCAGTTCTCCAAGCAGAAACTGACGTCTCGGGGATCCGGATGCAAGGATAATTCTGGTATTTTGAAACTTTTCTCTTAGAAGCAACATGAAATTCTTAAAAGGAAGTTACGATAAGATACCTTACCAGAAGCGAATACATCAGTCCGCTCAGCATAATAAGCTTAGCAAGATTGTTTGCTGATGTGTAATCAATCGTTTTCCGGGCTTTTATGATTCTGTATAGTAAAAAAGAAAATGGCAACAGCAGAAAGACAATAAAATAGATCAGGCTGAGATACTCCGTTTCACTGAAAAAACCGACCATCAGGTAAACCTTGTAGAGATATGCCAGTGATATAAGAGTCATAATGATGAGTCCGCCGATTATCATCTTCGTATAAGGAATTCCAATTACAATTGGTACTGAACGCCTTCCCTGTTCTATATCTCCTTCATAATCCTCTACATCCTTAATCAATTCTCTTATAAGGGTAGTAAGGAAAGCAAAGAAGCCGAATGAACCGACCCAGGCAAAAATGTAACTAAACCCGGTAAATCTCATTATCCCGGAATATTCTTTGTTTAGCATCGGAACTTCAAACAGCACAACCATAACAGGGACCATGGCAGTTAGAAATGCAATTAACAGATTCCCCGTCAGAAACTGCCGGTTATACGTTGTTGAGTAAAACCAGAGCAGTACGGCAACAATAATAAAAGCGAATCCCAGCAAGGGGACCCCTGTATGAAAAGCCAGGTAAAACCCGATAAGAATACCGGCGAAATTCAGGGCCCAGTGATAAATAATTGCGGTGCGCCTTGAGATTTTCCGACCTATAATAACAGATCCGGGACGATTCAGCATATCAGTCCTGGTATCAAAATAATCGTTTATTACATATCCTGCAGCTGTAATGAATATTGTAGCCAGAACAAGCAGAAAGAAATAAAAATTTCCTAACTGCAGCTCAAGACCATTAAGTACCAGGATAGGATGTATAATGGCAAACCTCATCAGATACTGTGTCAAAGCAACAATAATAAGGTTCTTATATCTTATAAGGCGCAGAAAAGAGATCATCTCTTACTTTATAAAATAAAGGATTCCGCATCCATCCATTTGCCCTGAGCCTTCATTACCTGTTCCACCACATCTCTTACACAGCCTGCTCCTCCGTTTCGGTCGGATATATAACAGGATATACTTTTGATTTCAGGCACTGCATCTTTCGGGCAGACAGGGAATCCGGCCTTTTCCAAAACAGGGCGATCAGGCAGGTCATCACCCATATAGAGTACATCTCCGGCTTCCAGTTCATATTTATTGCAGAAAATATTAAAATCATCAAGTTTTTTTGATGATTTCAAATAGATATCCTGTACTCCCAGCATATTGAACCTCTTTTTTACCGACCCGGAATTACCCCCGGTAATTATCGCAACAGGATAGCCCTTTCTGACAGCAAGCTGTATGACATAACCATCCTTTATATTCATAGTTCGCAATAACTCCCCATCCGGGCTAAGAAGCATACTGCCGTCAGTAAAAACACCGTCAACATCAAAGGCAAAAGCTTTCACTCTGCTCAGGTCTTCCTTGAAATTTTGCATCATATCATATTTTTCAGGACATAAATCAACAGGCTTTACCTTTGCCATTGATTGAATGCTACCGGTAAGCTGCCGGTATATAATATTTAATTCAGGCGAGGAAGATAGTAAATCCAGATGCTTTTTAATAATTATCTGATCATTTCTTACAGCCGGGCCGGTCTGAGACTCCTCCGGTCCATATTTTAAAGCTCTGTCAGCCGTTTCCCTGATCAAAGGCTTTATAATATCAAATGGGGTATCTCCATTCCGCAAAATTTCTGATGCTATGGCATACATATGATTTGTGAAATTGGATGCAAATACAGCAGCAAGATGCATGGAGATACGTCTGTCAGAGTCTGTATCATAAATGTTCCGGCTGATTTGACCCGCAATGGTTCTTATTCTGGCAAGCCCTTCTTTGTTATTTGCTTCAATGCATAAAGGCACATCTGATGATCGAGGGAGACTTACTGACGAAATTGTCTGTAGTGGATAAAGTACCCCATAATTATCTGAACAGCCCGACAATATGTTCAGGGGGAGACTGCCGGCTGTGTGAACCATAAGACAATCCCTTCGGTCCAGTCTACTGACAATATCAACGATGGCCTGGTCGGTAAGTGCAAATATCCATATTGCATCTGCTGGATCTATCGTCCCTATATCAGTTGTCCAACGGGCATTGACCTTTTTTGCAAGTTTTTGGGCATTGACTCTGGTGCGGCTGAAAACAGTGTCAATAAAGTGTCCGGCCCTGTAAAGGGATACAGCAAGGAAAGTTGCAACATTTCCTGAACCAATGATCACTATACTCTCCCGATTCTGCAATCAGATTTCAAAATTGTATTTATAAATGCCCAGATCCTTTTTGTTAAAATTAACAATATATTCGGCACGCTCACTGTTCTGGGATTTTGCAATACCTGTAAATATAGCGGCAGTCTGCAGGAATGATTCATCTCTTTTGGCATCTTTAAGAAGAAGATACCCCATTATGATGTTGCCGGCCATCTCTACCAGCCGCCTGGAATGAAAGTCGAGATATTCACTGTCTTCTGCCTCGGTTACCAGCTTCACACATTTCTCAAATTCATCGGTCATTTTAACCAGGTTTGGTTTGAGATACTCAAGATCGGGTCTGAAAGTCTCTTTTTCATAGCTATCTCTTATGATGCCAAGATAAGTACCAGACGTTACTCCCCTTATGGCAGCAACAACCTGTAGCTGTGAGGTTCCCTCATATATTGATGTTATCCTGGCATCGCGGTAAATGCGTTCAACGGGAAAATCCTTCATGAATCCAGCGCCCCCGTGAACCTGAAGCGCATCATAAGCAATTTCATTGGAGTATTCACTTGCTATGAGTTTCAGCAACGGGTTGAATACATCTGAAAGACGCTGGTATTTCTTTTGATCATTACGCTCCTCAGGATCAAGCTTACGCTCTTCCGAAATTGAAATAAAATTCTTGTAAATGTCAACGAACCGTGCAGTTTCATAGAGTAATGAACGTACTGCCCTGATTTTCACCTCCATATTTCTAAGCAGTTCATAAACTGCCGGAAACAGTATAACGGGTTTTCCAAACTGTGAGCGTTCTTCAGCATACTTGAGCGCTTCGCGGTATGCAGCTTCTGATATACCGACAGACTGGGCGGCTACCCCGAGTCTGGCGCTGTTCATAAGTGCCATAACATACTTTATGAGACCGAACTTTCTGTTACCTACAAGCTTTGCGGGAGCGTTTTTAAAAACCAGTTCGCAGGTAGGGGAGCCCTTTATGCCCAACTTATTTTCTATCCGCCTTACTGTCAAAGCTTTGTCTTTCCTGTCATACACAAAAAGAGACAGTCCCCTGCCATCCATTGTACCTTCTTCCGAACGGGCAAGGACAAGCGATATATCTGCGTCACCATTGGTTATAAAGCGCTTTACCCCGTTCAGCAGCCAGGTATCTTTCTTTTCATCATAAGTAGCTTTAAGCTGCACTGCCTGCAGATCAGAACCTGCATCCGGCTCGGTCAGGTCCATTGCGGCAGTTGCCCCTTTGTTAAAGCGGGGAAGAAATTCATTCTTTATCTCCTCTGAACCAAACTCATAAAGTGTTTCAGCACAGTCCTGCAGTCCCCAAATATTCGCAAAACCGGCATCAGCCCTTGAAACAATCTCTGCAGCTATAACATAAGGCACCATCGGAAAATTCAGTCCCCCATATTTCCTCGGCAATGACATGCCAATAAGCCCGGCCCTTGTAAGAGCTTCGTGGTTTTCCTTAGTTCCCCTTGCATACTTTACTTCATTATCCACCAGGCTGGGTCCTTCATTATCAACCGATTCGGCGTTCGGAGCTATTATATTACCACATATATCCCCTACTATCTCAAGGACTTTATCGTAGCTGTCCATTGCATCCTCAAAATCCAGGAATGCATAATCACAGCTGTCATTTTCGGCAAAATCCCGTTCTTTAAGCTGAACAATTTTTTTCATCAGGGGGTGATCAAGATGAAACTTGAGATCCTTATTATCGCTATAAAAATTTGCCATTATTTTGTATTCTTTTGATAGTATTTAATCATTTTCGGTATAATTTCAGTTAAATCCCCGATAATAGTATAATCGGCAATCTGATTAATAGGAGCATCGGGATCATTGTTGATGGAGATAATTATAGCGGATTGGTCCATGCCGGCCCTGTGCTGTATTTGTCCCGAAATACCGCAGGCTATATAGAGTTTGGGACGCACCGTCACTCCAGTCTGGCCTACCTGCCGTTCATGGTCAATGAATCCCCCGTCTACAGCCGCTCTTGAACCGGCCACTTCCCCACCGAGAACTCCGGCTAAATCATAAAGAAGCTGGAAATTTTCCCTGGAGCCAACCCCATACCCACCGGAAACAATGATACCGGCATTCTTGATGTTAACTTTTCTGCTTTCAATATGGCGTTCAATTATCCGGATTACAAAATCTTCATCTTTAAGCCATTTACCGGGATCAACATTCTTTACAACCCCTTTATGATCAGGAGACAGCATCTCCTTTTTCATTACTCCCTCTCTCACAGTGGCCAGTTGAGGACGGGTGTCGGGATTTATTATAGTTGCAATTATATTGCCACCGAATGCAGGCCTGATCTGGTAAAGCAGATCCCGGTACTCCTTTTTTGTCTTGTTTTCAGTATGATTACCAATTTCAAGTGCGGTACAATCAGCTGTTAATCCGCACTTTAATGCCGATGCTATTCGGGGAGCAAGATCCCTGCCTATGGAGGTTGCACCGAACAGTCCTATCTGCGGCTTTTCCTCTTCAAAGATACCTTTTACAATAGCTGAATGAGGTAGAGTCATATAGGGATAAAGTCTTTTGTCATCAGCAATATGGATCACATCTGCACCATAGGGCATGATCTGTTTCCCGATGTTGTCAAGCTTATCGCCCAACACTACGGCTTCAAGCTTGCATTTGAGACGGTTGGCCAGGAAGCGGCCCTTTGAAAGCAGCTCGAGACTAACTTCTGCAATCTGTCCATCTTCAATTTCACAATAAACAAAAATATTATGCACTGGTTTTCATTTTTTATTAATAATACTGTAATTCCAGACTGTAATTGTTGCCGGTTAGTTAAGCCATTCTGAGTGTCTTTATCAGCCAACAGTATGGTTGGTGATCAATTCCTTCATCAGATCCTCAATATCATCGTCAGATGAAGAAAGCAACCGTGATTCTCTTCCTGCAAAGACAACATTTTCAATCTTTCTGACCTTGGTGGGAGATCCTGAGAGTCCGAGTTGTTCCACATCGGCACCAATATCGTCGACGCTCCACTCTTGAATTACCAGGTAAGGCCTGTCCTTCTGCAGCTGGAGATAATCTTCGCTTGTATCCTGCAGCTCACTCAGACTCCTGGCCCGTTTGTATTTTATGGTATATTTGGCATGCCGCGCACGGCATTCAGGTGCAGAACTGTGCACTGTAATTACCAGGGGCATGGGGGCTGATACCGTTTCAACACCTCGTTCAAGTCTGCGTTTTACAGTGATCTCTTCCTTTCTGAATGAGAGAATTTCTTCAGCGTATGTAATCTGCGGTAATCCGAGCTTTTCGGCCACCTGCGGGCCAACCTGTGCAGTATCACCATCAATTGCCTGGCGACCAGCAATTACGATATGAAAAGGAGCTAATTTTTTTACTGCAAGTGCCAGTGCATAAGATGTTGCAAGTGTATCAGAGCCGGCAAACTTGCGGTCAGTTATAACATACCCTTTGTCCGCACCCCGGTACATCGCTTCACGAATGATCTCTGCAGCCCGTCCGGGTCCCATTGTTAGAACAGTTATAGTAGTGCCGGGGTTATTATCCTTAATCCTGAGAGCCAGCTCCAGGGCGTTCAGATCCTCCGGATTGAAAATCGCAGGCAGGGCTGCCCTGTTTACAGTACCGTCAGCTTTCATGGCATCCCTGCCGACATTTCTGGTATCGGGAACCTGCTTGGCAAGTACTATTATTTTTAATCCTTTCATTTTAATATGATTCTTATTTTAAAAAACAATTGACAAATATACATTAAATTTTTTCTGCGTAAAATTTCATACTGACGTATGAAAAAATTGAAAAAAAATTCATCGTAAAGCGAAGCGGTTCAAAGAGCCGGCAGTTATTTGGTATTATTACCTGCCTTTACGGATAATCAGGTTTTAATAATAAAAGCCCGGTCGGTGACCGGGCCTGCCTCATATTATCTTCCATGCCTCAGGGGGACGCAGGTTTCATGCCTGAGCCGAAGGGCCGCCAAAGTTCATGGGCATATTCGCCCCTCCCTTACCATCAACCTTTTTAATAGGACCATGAACAGATTCGAACTTTGCAATATTCTCTTGCAGGGCCAGTAAAAGCCGTTTTGCATGTTCCGGGGTAATAATGATCCGCGATTTAACCTCTGCCTTTGGTATTCCCGGCATTACCCTCACAAAATCCAGCACAAACTCGGAACTTGAATGGGTAATAACTGCAAGATTTGAATAGGTTCCCTGAGCTACTTCTTCCTTAAGCTCAATATTTAACTTATTCTGTTTTTTGGATTCATCCATATAATCGGTTTTTTTATTGCTCTGCTACACCCACATCACTAGGCTCTTTTTCTTTATCAGAAACAAGCGACTCGTACTCCTCCTTAGAGCCGACAACAAGTTTTGTGAACTCTTTTTGACCTGTTCCGGCCGGTATGAGGTGACCCACAATAACATTCTCCTTAAGTCCCTCAAGATGGTCAACCTTACCGTAAATAGCTGCCTCATTAAGCACTTTCGTCGTTTCCTGGAATGATGCTGCAGATATAAACGATTTGGTCTGCAGCGCAGCCCTCGTTATACCCTGAAGTACCTGGCTTGAAGTTGAAGGAATGGCATCCCGTGAGGTTACCAGTTTCACATCCTTTCTTTTAAGCATGGAATTTTCATCACGAAGCTTACGTGCGGTAATTATCTGACCTGCCTTCAATGTTGTTGAATCACCCGGATCAAGTACAACCTTTTTTCCGTAAATCCAGTCATTTTCATCCATAAACTCCCATTTGTCCACTATCTGCTTCTCAAGAAATTTGGTGTCACCCGGGTCATCAATCGAGACCTTTCTCATCATTTGCCGTACAATTACCTCAAAATGCTTATCGTTGATCTTAACCCCCTGCAGACGATAAACTTCCTGAACCTCGTTTACAATATACTCCTGAACCTTTGTAGGTCCCTTGATCATAAGTATATCTTCAGGGGTAATGGCACCATCTGAAAGGGAGGTTCCTGCTTTTACATAATCACTTTCCTGCACAAGTATCTGCCGGGCAAGGGGGATAAGGTATTTTTTCACCTCTCCGGTCCTTGACTTAATACTTATCTCCCTGTTACCGCGCTTTATCTTTCCAAACTGTACTTCTCCGTCTATCTCACTGACAACTGCAGGGTTGGATGGGTTTCTTGCTTCAAAAAGTTCGGTGACACGCGGCAGACCACCGGTGATGTCACCTGATTTACCTACCGCCCTGGGTATCTTGACAATGATTTCCCCGGCCTTAACCAGAGAATCTGCAGCAACGGAAACATGTGACCCAACCGGAAGATTGTACGATTTCAGAGTCTCTCCATCATCTGAAAGTATTCTGATCATGGGGTTTTTCGACTTGTCACGACTCTCAATAATTACCTTCTCCCTGAAACCGGTCTGCTCATCTGATTCCTCCTTGTATGTAACACCCTCAATAAGTGCATCAAATTCAACTTTACCTGTTGATTCAGTTATAATAACGGCATTATAGGGGTCCCATTCACAAATAAGATCTCCCTTTTTTACCTCCTCACCATTTTTCACATACAGTTTCGACCCGTAAGGAATGTTCTGGGTGGTAAGTGCAATATTTGTATTCTTGTCGATGATCCGTAACTCTGCAAGACGGCTTATCACTATCTCAATCTTGTCCCCAATTTCATCAACCCTCTCTACAGTCCGTATTTCATCTATTTCCATAATTCCGTCATAACGGGCAAGAATGCTGGATTCGGCGGCAATATTAGAAGCAGTACCACCAACATGGAAAGTTCGAAGTGTAAGCTGGGTACCGGGTTCACCGATAGATTGTGCAGCTATTACACCTACTGCTTCCCCAATCTGCACCATCTTGCCGGTAGCAAGACTGCGACCGTAACATTTTGCACAGACTCCCTTCTTTGATTCACAGGTCAGCACTGAACGGATCTCCACCTGCTCTATTGGGGAGTTTTCAATTACCGTTGTTATCTCCTCTGTCAGCTCTTCACCGGATGCAATGATCAGTTCACCGGTAGAGGGATGGTAGACATCATGAACTGTTGTGCGCCCGAGTATCCGTTCGAAAAGAGATTCCACAACGTCTTCATTGTTCCTGATGGCCGTTGCCTGCAATCCCCTGAGAGTACCGCAGTCAGGCTCTGAAACTATAACATCCTGTGAAACGTCAACCAGCCTCCTGGTAAGATAACCCGCATCAGCAGTTTTTAGGGCAGTATCTGCAAGCCCTTTTCTGGCACCGTGCGTGGATATAAAATACTCAAGCACAGACAGACCTTCCTTAAAGTTTGAAAGTATAGGGTTCTCAATGATCTCGGAACCGGAAGCACCCGATTTCTGGGGTTTTGCCATCAAACCTCTCATCCCGGACAGCTGACGTATCTGTTCCTTTGAGCCTCTTGCACCGGAATCAAGCATCATAAATACAGAATTGAACCCCTGCTGATCGGCCGTTAGCTGCTGCATCAGAGTTTGAGTAAGCTTGGCATTAATGTGCGTCCATATGTCAATTATCTGGTTATATCTTTCGTTGTTAGTTATAAATCCCATGTTGTAATTACTGAAAACCTCCTCAACCTGAGCATACCCTTCATTGACAAGATCCATCTTCTGGTCAGGAACTATGACATCATCAAGGTTGAAAGAGAGACCTCCCCGGAAAGCCATATCATATCCAAGATTCTTTATGCTGTCAAGGAAAAAGGCTGTTTCAGCGGTTCCGGTTTTTTTCAGTACCTTACCGATAATATCACGAAGTGACTTTTTGGTAAGAAGTTCGTTAATATAGCCTGCTTTTTCAGGAACAGCCTGGTTGAAAATTATTCTTCCTACAGTAGTTTCAATCATTGAGGTTTCATCTGCTTCGACATTATAAATTCTGACCTTAACAATAGCATGCAGATCTATGATTCCCTCATTATAGGCAATAATAACCTCTTCGGGTGAATAGAATGACATGTTCTCTCCCCTTACCGGATTACCCGGCTCACTTTTACGGGCCTTTGTCAGATAATACAGCCCGAGGACCATATCCTGCGAGGGAACACTTATAGGAGCTCCATTTGCCGGGTTCAGAATATTGTGCGAAGCAAGCATCAATAGCTGGGCTTCAAGTATTGCAGCATTTCCCAGCGGCAGATGCACAGCCATCTGGTCCCCGTCAAAATCAGCATTAAAAGCAGTACAAACAAGCGGATGAAGCTGAATGGCCTTCCCTTCTATCATCTTAGGCTGGAATGACTGTATCCCCAGACGGTGAAGTGTCGGGGCACGGTTAAGAAGCACCGGATGCCCCTTAATAACATTTTCCAGGATATCCCAAACCACAGGATCCTTCCGGTCAACTATCTTTTTGGCTGACTTAACGGTCTTCACTATTCCACGCTCAATAAGCTTTCTGATTATAAAAGGTTTATAAAGCTCGGCGGCCATATCCTTTGGCAATCCACACTCATGAAGTTCCAGTTCCGGCCCTACAACTATTACAGAACGCGCCGAATAGTCAACCCGTTTACCTAACAGATTCTGGCGGAACCTGCCCTGTTTCCCCTTAAGACTGTCGCTTAGCGACTTAAGAGGCCTGTTGGCATCGGTTTTAACAGCATTGGCCTTTCTTGAATTATCAAAAAGCGAGTCAACTGACTCCTGAAGCATTCGCTTTTCATTCCTGAGGATAACCTCAGGGGCCTTGATTTCAATAAGACGTTTCAGCCTGTTATTACGGATTATTACCCTCCTGTAAAGATCATTAAGATCGGAAGTAGCGAAACGGCCTCCGTCAAGTGGAACCAGCGGCCTCAATTCCGGGGGTATAACCGGCACAACCTTTACCACCATCCATTCCGGACGGTTTATACCTTTGGAGGCACGGAATGCCTCAACAACCTGAAGGCGCTTGAGAGCTTCATTTTTTCTCTGTTGCGAGGTTTCGGTATTGGCCTTATGACGAAGAGAGTATGACAACTCATCCAGGTCAATCCTGGACAGAAGCAGATGTAAGGCATCTGCACCCATACTTGCAATGAATTTATTCGGGTCTTCATCATCCAGGAGCTGGTTTTCCTTTGGCAATGCCTCAACTATATCAAGATATTCCTCTTCTGTAAGAAAGTCGAGATATTCAACTCCATCAGCCTGTTTTATCCCTGGGTTTATGACAACATAACGCTCATAATAGATAATGGATTCAAGTTTCTTGGTGGGAAGACCCAGTAGGTAGCCTATCTTGTTGGGAAGGGACTTGAAATACCATATATGAGCCACAGGTACAACAAGGTTAATATGCCCCATGCGCTCACGCCGCACTTTCTTCTCTGTTACTTCAACGCCGCAACGATCACATACAATCCCTTTATATCGGATACGTTTGTATTTACCGCAATGACACTCATAATCCTTTACAGGTCCGAATATCCTTTCGCAGAAAAGTCCGTCCCTTTCAGGTTTATAGGTGCGGTAATTTATTGTTTCAGGCTTCATCACCTCTCCGCTTGAGCGCTCAAGAATCTCTTCAGGCGATGCGAGACCAATAGATATTTTTGTAAAACTGCTCTTTACCTTGGTATCTCTTCTGAATGACATATTTAATAAGATTAGTATATTATGCAAAAACTTTATCCACCGTCCTTAAGCCGGTCTTATCGATAATCTTCAATTAAACCAGGTTAATACTCAAACCCAGTCCCCGAAGCTCATGCAGCAGTACATTAAGTGATTCAGGTATACCTGCCTGCGGCATAGGATCGCCCTTAACAATGCTCTCATAGGCTTTGGCACGTCCAATAACATCATCAGACTTGATAGTAAGGATTTCCTGCAGTATATGCGAAGCGCCAAATGCCTCAAGCGCCCATACCTCCATTTCACCAAAACGCTGCCCTCCAAACTGAGCCTTTCCACCAAGTGGCTGCTGAGTAATCAGAGAATAGGGTCCGATTGAGCGGGCGTGCATCTTGTCGTCAACCATATGCCCCAGTTTCATCATATAGATCATACCAACGGTGGCAGGTTGGTCAAAACGTTCGCCTGTTCCGCCGTCATAAAGGTAGGTCTTACCAAAATCGGGTAATCCTGCTTTCCTGGTATATTCAGAAATCTCATCTATCTTGGCTCCGTCAAAAATGGGAGAAGCAAAACTAAGGCCAAGCTCCTCTCCTGCCCAACCAAGAACCGTTTCATAAATCTGACCAAGGTTCATTCTGGAGGGCACGCCCAAAGGGTTAAGAACCAAATCAACAGGAGTTCCGTCTTCAAGGAATGGCATATCCTCTTCTCGCACTATTTTAGATACTATCCCCTTGTTTCCGTGTCTGCCGGCCATTTTATCTCCAACCTTTATCTTGCGTTTTTTAGCAATATAAACTTTGGCCATCTGCACAATACCTGCAGGCAACTCATCTCCAATGGTAAGGTTGTATTTTTTCCTTTTATATACTGCGTCAAGCTCTTTGTATTTCAGGATATAGTTCTGAAGCAACTCCCTTACTGTTTCATTCCTGTCCTTATCTGTGGTCCACTTATTAGGGTTCACATTCAGAAAATCAATATCCTGCAGTAGCTTCTGCGTAAACTTGACCCCTTTCGGAACCAACTCAACATTAAGATAGTTTTTGACACCCTGGGAAGTTCGGCCATTTACGAGAATGAATAGTTTGTCCACCAGCTTACCGGTCAGATCTTCTATCTTCCCATTAAATTCTTCGTCAAGTTTATTCAGACCTGCTTTCTCCGAAACCTTCACCTTTTTATCCCTGACCGAACGGGAAAAAAGTTTTTTATCAATTACGACTCCCTGCAGTGAAGGAGAAGCTTTTAGTGAAGCATCCTTTACGTCTCCAGCCTTATCTCCGAAAATTGCCCGAAGCAGTTTTTCTTCAGGTGAAGGATCTGATTCTCCTTTAGGTGTTATCTTTCCGATAAGTATGTCTCCGGGATTAACTTCAGCCCCTTTTCTGATTATACCATTCTCATCAAGATCCCTTGTTGCCTCTTCGCTGACATTGGGTATGTCGGAAGTTAACTCTTCCATACCACGTTTGGTATCTCGCACTTCCAGGAGGTACTCATCAACATGTATAGAAGTGAAGAAGTCTTCGCGCACCAATCTCTCGCTGATTACAATTGCATCCTCGAAATTATATCCTTTCCAGGGCATAAAGGCAACCTTCAGATTACGCCCAAGGGCAAGCTCACCCCCTTCTGTACCATAGCCCTCTGTCAGTATTTGACCTTTATGAATTCTATCTCCCTTGGAAACTATAGGTTTAAGGGTCAGAACAGTATTCTGGTTTGTCTTTTTAAATTTCGGCAGTTTATATCTTTTAACTTCAGGGTCAAAACTCACGAACTGCTCCTTATCGGTACGGGTATAGCGGACAAGAATCTCGTTTGCATCTACATATTCAACAACTCCCTCTCCTTCTGCAACTACCAGAATTCGGGAATCTGCAGCAACCTTTGATTCAAGTCCGGTACCTACGATAGGGGTTTCGGGTTTAAGCAGCGGAACCGCCTGTCTCATCATGTTTGACCCCATAAGTGCCCTGTTGGCATCATCATGCTCCAGAAAAGGTATCAGGGAGGCTGCGATGGAGGCAATCTGGTTTGGCGCCACATCCATAAGCTCTACCTTATCCCATTCGGAAAGGGGAAAATCACCGTTATATCTTGCTTTTACCCTCTGATTGACGAAAGAACCATCATCATTGAGCAACGCATTGGCCTGGGCTATGGTCTTCGCCTCTTCCTCCTCGGCGCTGAGATAAATAATATCAGTAGGATCAAGGTTTACTTTGCCCGTTTCAACCTTACGGTAGGGTGTTTCAATAAAACCCAGTTCATTTATCTTTGCATACACACATAATGAGGATATCAGTCCGATATTAGGTCCCTCAGGTGTTTCTATCGGGCAGAGTCTCCCGTAGTGAGTATAATGCACATCCCTTACCTCAAAGCCTGCACGTTCGCGCGATAATCCGCCCGGACCAAGTGCCGACATTCTTCGTTTATGAGTCATCTCAGCCAGGGGATTGGTCTGATCCATAAACTGTGACAGCTGATTAGTTCCAAAAAATGAGTTGATAACCGAAGAAAGGGTTTTGGAATTTATGAGATCAATCGGAGTAAATACCTCATTATCCCTTACATTCATCCTTTCCCTTATAGTGCGGGCCATCCTTGCAAGTCCCACGCCAAACTGATTTGCCATCTGTTCGCCTACAGTCCTGACGCGACGATTACTAAGGTGGTCAATATCATCAACATCAGTTTTCGAATTGATAAGCTCAATAAGGTATCTGATGATACTTATAATATCTTCCCTGGTAAGAACTTTGGTATCAATATCTATATCGAGTCCAAGTTTCTTGTTTATCCTGTAACGGCCAACATCACCAAGATCATACCGTTTATCTGAGAAGAACAGTTTTTCAATAACATCGCGGGCCGTAGTTTCATCAGGCGGTTCTGAATTTCTGAGCTGACGATATATATGTAAGACAGCCTCTTTTTCTGAATTACATGGATCTTTCTGAAGCGTATTGTAAATTATTGCAAAGTCTGCAAGGTTCTGATTTTCCTTGTGTAACAGAATATTAGGTGCACCGGAATCAATTATTTCATCTATGTGTTCATTTTCCAGAACCGTCTCACGATCAATAATTACCTCATTACGTTCAATTGAAACTACCTCACCGGTATCTTCATCAACGAAATCCTCAATCCACGATTTCAGAACACGCGCAGCAAGCTTCCTTCCAATATGCTTTTTAAGTGCTACTTTGGAAACCTTTACCTCATCGGCCAGATCAAAAATCTCCAGAATATCCTTATCGCTTTCAAATCCGATCGCACGCAACAGGGTTGTGACAGGCAACTTCTTCTTCCTGTCAATATATGCATACATCACATTATTTATGTCAGTTGCAAATTCAATCCACGATCCCTTAAAGGGGATGATTCGTGCGGAATACAGCTTGGTTCCGTTAGCGTGAATGCTTTGTCCGAAGAAAACCCCCGGAGAACGGTGTAGCTGTGAAACGATGACCCGTTCAGCTCCATTGATTACAAAGGTGCCTCTTTCCGTCATGTAAGGTACTGTTCCCAGGTAAACATCAGAGATTACGGTATCAAAATCCTCATGCTCCGGATCGGTGCAGTAAAGCTTAAGCTTTGCCTTAAGCGGAACACTGTGTGAAAGGCCTCTCTCAATGCACTCTTCTATTGAATACCTGGGAGGGTCAATAAAATAATCAAGGAATTCAAGAACAAAGTTGTTCCTGGTATCGCTGATGGGGAAATTTTCATTGAATACTTTGAAAAGACCTTCATCCTTCCGGTTTTCAGGAGGAGTACCCATCTGAAAGAAATCCGAGAAAGATTTGAGCTGGATTTCAAGGAAATCAGGATATTCAAGCTGAATTTTTGAGGATGAAAAACTAATTCTTTTTTTTCCTTTATTTGTCGCGCACATTATTAAATATATTTGATGAAACTGAACAATTATAACAATAGAGAGGCCCGGGATCTTTTAGTAAGATCCCAAACCCCTCAATACCACTGTTTTTTGGTAGATGCTATTTAAGTTCAACTTCTGCTCCCGCTTCTTCTAATTGTGATTTGACCGATTCGGCCTCTTCTTTTGATACGCCTTCTTTTACTGCTTTAGGTGCTCCGTCTACCAGTTCCTTGGCTTCTTTCAAACCTAGTCCGGTAAGTTCCTTAACCAGTTTTACTATTTGTAATTTGGCACCACCAGGTGCAGTAAGGATCACGTCAAACTGGGTTTTTTCTTCTGCTGCAACATCTTCTGCAGCGGGACCTGCAACTGCAACTGCAGCTGCAGCAGGCTCTATACCATATTCATCCTTAAGGATCTGAGCCAGTTCATTTACCTCTTTTACAGTCAAATTAACCAATTGCTCTGCAAACGCTTTTATATCTGCCATTTCTAGATAATTTAATTTTAATTTTTCTTATTAGTTTAATTTTTATAATCTGATTTCTCAGGACTTTGACTCGGGTTTTTCCGATAATGTCTTGATGATTCCTGCCAGCTTGCCTCCGCCTGACTGAAGAGATGAGATAACATTTTTGGCTGGCGACTGAAGAATGAGTATAATGTCTCCAATCAGTTCATCCCGCGATTTAAGCTGCGCGAGAACCTCAACCTGGTTATCACCAAAGTAAAATGATTGCTCAACGTAAGCAGCCTTAAGCAAAGGCCTCTCATGTGTCTTGCGGAACTCCTTTATCAGTTTTGCAGGGACATTGCCGGTATCTGAAAATAAAACAGATGTGGAATCCTTCAATACATCGTACAGGTCATCAAAGTTTTTCTCCGATTGTTCAAAAGCTTTTCTGAGAAGAGTATTTTTAACCACCACAAGATTGATACTTTTATCAAAGCATTTCCTCCTCAGCAAACTTGTATCAGCTGCATCGAGTTCAGAGATATCAGCAAGATAAAAGTGATCGTACCTGTCAAGTTTCTCAGCCAGCTCCTGAATAATCACTTTCTTGTCTTCTCGTTTCATCTATTCAAATTTATTTTTTCAAGGATCACATGCAACCCGCTATCTTTAAAATTATCGTCATTTGTGATAATTATTTTAACGGTGTTTTTGATGCATTTAAAACTATTTGTCACTTTGTCCGCCAGTTCCTGGTTTTACCGTAAACTAAGGCAGGCATTAATCAGTAGATTTTGGATCAATCTTCAAACCGGGACTCATAGTACTCGACAGATATATACTTCTTATGTATGTACCCTTGGCAGCAGCAGGCTTAAGCTTCAGAATAGTCTGAATGAATTCCCTGGCATTTTCTACGAGCCTGGGTGTTTCAAAGGACACCTTTCCAACGGAGGTGTGGACTATTCCAAATTTATCAACCTTGAAATCAATCTTACCTGCTTTCACCTCATTAACAGCCTTGCCAACATCCATTGTTACTGTCCCGCTTTTGGGATTGGGCATGAGTCCGCGAGGACCCAGTATCCTTCCAAGCTGACCTACTTTGGCCATAACAGATGGCATTGTTATAATAACATCAACATCTGTCCAGCCTCCCTTTATCTTTTCAACGTATTCGTCAAGACCCACATGATCGGCGCCTGCAGTTTTAGCCTCTTCTTCCTTGTCCGGTGTACACAGAACAAGTACCCTGACCTGTTTACCGGTTCCGTGAGGAAGTGTAACAACCCCCCGAACCATCTGATTGGCTTTTCTCGGGTCAACCCCAAGACGAATGTCAATATCGACCGATGCATCGAAACGTGTTGAACTTATCTCTTTCACTATCTCAACCGCCTCGCTCAATTTGTACAGTTTCCCGGGTTCAAGCTTTTCCAGGGCCGCCTTTCTGTTCTTCGTAAGTTTAGTCATTATCTATGCTTGTATTTATCAGTTAGCAAAAGGAGAGGCACCTTTAACGGTTATCCCCATACTTCGGGCTGTTCCGGCCACCATCTTCATTGCAGACTCTACAGTAAAAGCATTCAAATCCGGCATTTTATCCTCTGCAATCTTTCTTACCTGTTCCCATGTCACCGCTGCAACCTTCATACTGTTGGGTTCTGATGAACCTTTCTGTAGTTTGGTTGCTTCCATCAACTGAACAGCTACCGGCGGAGTTTTCACAATAAATTCAAATGATTTATCAGAATACACCGTAATGATTACGGGTAAAAGTTTCCCGGCGCTTGACTGGGTCCTGGTATTAAATTGCTTGCAAAACTCCATAATATTCACACCTTTGGCACCCAAAGCGGGACCCACCGGAGGTGAAGGATTGGCAGAACCACCTTTGATTTGCAACTTAATTAATCCAGCAACTTCTTTTGCCATATTTCTAAATTAAATTTACTTTAAAGCGACAGTTACATAATTGGAAGCATTCTGTAACCATCATGATTATATGTAGTGCGTAACAGTTCAATTTTCATACTGCAAAAAGCAGTTATTCTTTTTCAACCTGCATAAAACTCAACTCAAGAGGGGTCTTCCGGCCGAAGATCTTCACCATGACTTTGAGTTTTTTCTTCTCATCATTGACCTCCTCAATTATTCCTGAGAAACTGTTGAAAGGTCCGTCAATTACCTTCACCGATTCCCCGACAAAAAATGGTACATTAATCTCCTCATCACTGGCTGCAAGTTCATCAACTTTACCGAGTATCCGGTTTACCTCCGACTGCCTGAGCGGGACGGGTTCATCCCCTTTGGTACCTAAAAAGCCAATAACATTGGGAATATTCTGCAGAATATGAGGGATTTCACCTGCCAGAGCAGCTTCAACAAGAACATATCCCGGAAAGAAATTCCGCTCTTTGCTTATCTTCTTCCCGCTGCGTATTTTATAGACCTTTTCGGTGGGAATAAGTACCTGTGATATGTAATCCTGCAGGTTAAGGCGGTTTATCTCACTTTCAATATACTCCTTTACCTTCTTCTCTTTCCCTCCGATAGCTCTGAGCACGTACCACTTTTTAATGTTCTCACCCATTACAATTCCACCATTAGTAAAAAATACTGTAAACCACCTCCATGAAATTCTCAAAGACAAAATCCATTCCAAAGACTATCATTGCAATGATGAATGAGGCAATCATCACCACCACAGCAGAGTTTTGAAGCTCAGGCCATGTTGGCCATGATACTTTATGCACCAGTTCCGTAAAAGCTTCCTGAAAATAGGTCTTAATTCTCATCTTGATTAAATTTGCACGGGTGGAGAGACTCGAACTCCCAGCCAACGGTTTTGGAGACCGCTACTCTACCAATTGAGCTACACCCGTATCTGGAGTGCTGACAAACCGGATGTCACCACAGTACATCACAGTTATTTTTCAGATTGTATCTAATCCAGAATTTCAATTACCTGTCCCGCTCCGACTGTACGGCCTCCTTCGCGGATAGCAAACCTGAGGTTCTGGTTTATTGCCACAGGGTAGATAAGCTCAACAGTAATTGTTACGTTATCACCCGGCATAACCATCTCCGTTCCTTCCGGAAGTTTGATCTCTCCGGTAATATCCAGCGTCCTCAAAAAGAACTGGGGACGGTAGTTGTTATGAAACGGAGTATGACGACCACCCTCTTCCTTCTTCAGAACATAGACTTCTGCCTTGAATTTTGTATGAGGAGTAATCGATCCCGGTTTGGCAATTACCATACCTCTCTTTATCTCTTTCTTGTCCACTCCCCTGAGCAAAAGTCCCACATTATCACCGGCTTCACCGCGGTCAAGTATTTTGCGGAACATCTCAACACCGGTAACAACTGTCTTCCTTTCTGCACCAAGTCCGACAAGCTGCATCTCTTCACCGGAGTTCACAACCCCAGTCTCTATCCTTCCGGTGGCAACTGTACCGCGACCTGTGATCGAAAATACATCTTCAACCGGCATAAGGAAGGATTTCTCAACATCCCTTGGCGGAACTGGTATATACTCATCAACAGCACTCATAAGATCCATAACTTTCTCTTCCCATTTCTCTTCACCGTTAAGGGCACCAAGTGCAGAACCATGAATTACAGGGGCACTGTCGCCGTCAAACTCATAGAAGCTCAACAACTCACGTACCTCCATCTCAACAAGCTCAAGAAGTTCAGGATCATCAACCATGTCGACCTTGTTGATAAATACGACAAGGCGAGGAACGTTCACCTGGCGGGCCAGGAGAATGTGTTCACGGGTCTGCGGCATAGGTCCGTCTGTACCGGCCACAACAAGTATGGCACCGTCCATCTGCGCGGCTCCCGTTACCATGTTCTTTACATAGTCGGCGTGACCCGGACAGTCAACGTGTGCATAGTGACGTGATTCTGTCTGATATTCTACATGAGCTGTATTGATGGTAATGCCTCTCTCTTTCTCTTCAGGTGCATTGTCAATCTGATCAAAGGTTTTTATCTCAGAAAGCCCCTTTTTTGAAAGCAAGAGGGTAATAGCCGCTGTCAAAGTTGTTTTTCCATGATCAACATGACCAATTGTACCGACATTTACGTGGGGTTTGGTTCTTTCAAATTTTGCTTTTGCCATAACTCCTAAATTATTTGATAAATTGATGAATAATATTAGTTTCGATAACGATTAAATTTCATTTTGAGCCAATGATGGGAATTGAACCCATGACCTCTTCCTTACCAAGGAAGCGCTCTACCTCTGAGCTACATCGGCAAAGAAAAAGAGCGGGAGACGGGACTCGGACCCGCGACCCTCAG